>JAUIIF010000688.1 GCA_030431945.1 Bacteroidia bacterium
TATCGTCCCCTGGGAGAATTACCGGCAGTTTGGTGACCTCGACGCCCTGGCGAGCCACTACCCGGCCATGCAGCGCTACGTTGCGTTCCTGGATACACGCTTCGAAAACGGGTTGCTGATGGAAGGTCCGCTGGGCGACTGGCTGAGTCCGGAAAACGGTAAGAACGATAATACGTTGTTGTGGGGTGCCTATTACGGGTACAACCTGCGTATTCTGGCCCAGGCGGCCGCCGAGCTCGGCAAAGCAGCGGAGGCCCGGGACTATGGCCGGCGATTTGACGAATTCCGCCAGGCCTTTAATGACCGTTACGTGGACCCCGCTACCGGAAAAATGATTGACCAGGGAGTACGCTTCAGTTTCGGACGGGGCGTTACGGTGGATTCCACGCTCAGCGGGAAACCGGTGGATACCCAGGCAGCTTACGCGATTCCCCTGGCCTTCGGTCTGATCAGTGAAGAAAATAAGGCTAAAGTCGCCAGTCGGCTGGCGGCCACCATTGAGCGGGCAAACGTTGACGACGGCGGGGTTACCCGCCCGCCTTACTCCCTGATGACGGGCTTTATCGGCACGGCCTCCATCTCGAATGCACTCTCGGCCACCGGCCGGGAAGACCTGGCGTACCGGATGTTGCAGCAGGAAGCGTATCCTTCCTGGTTGTATCCGGTAAAGAACGGAGCGACAACCATCTGGGAACGGTTGAACTCGTACACCCATACGGACGGGTTTGGCGGTAATAACAGCATGAACTCGTTCAACCACTACTCTTTCGGGGCCGTAGCCTCGTGGATGTATGAGCACTCGCTGGGCATCCAGCGGGACCCGGCAGTTCCGGGGTTTCAGCATTTTCACTTAGCCCCGACTCCGGACCCTACGCAACGGATGACCTTTGCCAGAGGTCATTACGATTCGCCCTACGGCCGGATCGAGAGTAGCTGGACGGCCACCGACACCGAAATAACTTATACCTTCGTGGTTCCGGCAGGTGCGACAGCCACTTTGCGGCTTCCGGCACCGGCCAAAGCCAGGATTAAGGAATCCGGGAAGGCGGTCCGTAAGGCAAAAGGCGTCACCAGCGAAGGTTGGCAAGACGGTCGGGCATTGTTTACCCTCGGGGCAGGTGCCTACCGGTTTACCGTTCCGGTACCTTAACCCTGCTTCACCACTTCAGTGGCACCTGCGGCCGCGCCAAGTAATATTTCCGGCAATTAATTTTGCCATTCAGCACACACTTATTCATTCAGATTTAACAAGATTATGCAGTTACAAGGGATCGATTTAATCATCTTCGGCGTCTACATCGTCGGGGTCATCATCTTTGGTATTTGGATTGCCAACCGGGAAAAGGCGGCCACGGCGAGCGACTACTTCCTGGCCAGCCGGAGTTTACCCTGGTGGGCCGTCGGCGGATCACTCATCGCCTCCAATATTTCTGCCGAGCAGATCATTGGTATGAACGGTTCCGGATTTGAACTCGGACTGGCTATTGCCACCTACGAGATGATGGCCGCGATCACCCTGATCATTGTCGCAAAGTTCCTGCTGCCGATTTTCCTGAAAAAGGAAATCTACACCATGCCGCAGTTTCTGGAAGAACGCTACGACGGGACGGTACGCACCATCATGTCCGTCTTCTGGATCATCCTCTTTGTTTTCATCAATATTGCCACGGTCCTGTACCTGGGGGCTCTGGCCATTGAACAGTTACTGGACATTCCCATCATCTGGGGTATCCTGGGGCTAGTGGTGTATTCGGCCTGTTTCTCCATCTTTGGTGGATTGAAGGCCGTGGTCTGGACGGATGTGATCCAGGTCGCCGTGCTCATGATTGGTGGCACCGTAGCCGCCTGGGGCATCCTCAGTTACGTAGGAGACGGCAGTGTGCTGAGCGGCATCAGTGAATTGCTGGAATCCGTGCCCGGTCACTTTGAGATGCTCTTCGAACCCAGTGATACCTACATCGATACGGCAGCCGCTACGGAACTGAGAACCGGCCTGACGGCGGACGGTCTGCCGACCACCCTGCAGCCGGGGGATGAGATTAAATCCTCCTTCAACCTACTGCCTGGTTTCGCGCTGCTCTTCGGCGGTATGTTCATCGTTAATACTTATTACTGGGGGTACAACCAGTACATCATCCAGCGGGCCCTGGCGGCCAAGAGCCTGGCCGAAGCCCAAAAAGGTATTGCCTTTGCTGCCTTCATGAAGCTTTTCATTCCCTTCTTTGCCGTACTGCCCGGCATTGCTGCTTACCACCTGATGACGAACGAAGGGGTGAACGTTGACATTGCGAAGGCCGATCAGGCCTTCCCCTGGATCCTGGGCGAATACGTCGGCGTTGGTTTCAAAGGGCTGACTTTTGCGGCCCTGGTGGCCGCCATCGGCTCTTCCATCAGCTCCATGGTGAACTCGGCGTCTACCATCTTTACCATTGATATTTACAATAAATTCATCAACCCGGGCGCCAGTGAAAAGCGGCAGGTATCCATTGGCCAGGTAGCTGCGGGCGCAGCCCTCATCCTGGGTGCAGTAGTTGCACCTATGCTGGCTGGGGCCGGACAGGTCTTTCAGGTTATCCAGGAGTACACCGGCTTTATCAGCCCGGGGGTACTTACGGTCTTTATCTTTGGTATGTTCTACCGCCGGGG
>JAUIIF010000689.1 GCA_030431945.1 Bacteroidia bacterium
GTTCGCCATGTGCTCCGCTACGGACAGCTACGATATTGCCCTGGCTGCCGATGGTGTTGACATTTGCGCTCAGTACTACGATGGGGACCCGATCGATCCGGGCGCGCAGGGTAAGCTCGATTTCAGCAAAACTTTTGCTTTCGAGAATTTCAAACTGCAACGCAACCCGCTGGAGTATGAGTTCAGCAGCATTGACCACAATCCACGAAGCGTAGGGCAAAAAGAAGATTATTTCAGCCTCTTCGAATTCAGTGCCAAGTGGGACCCCGTGCCCACAATGCTGACCCAAAACCATACCCGCTCCGTCAAAGGTTTTATGGGGCAGACGACGGCTTTCCGCAAGGAACACATTAAGTCAAGCGTGCTGATCCTGGGCGAGAACAAGGCTGCCGACGAAGCGCGCTACCTGCACGGTAATTTTGGCGAGGGTTTCTTCAGCTTTTATGCCGGACACGATCCCGCGGATTACCGCCACCTGGTCAACGACCCGGAAACGGACCTCAGCCTGCACCCCAACAGCCCCGGTTACCGCCTCATCCTGAACAACATTTTGTTCCCCGCAGCCAAGAAGAAGAAGCGGAAGACCTAGTCACCCACCGACCGGTGCTTTTCTCCGCTCGAATTTTGCCGTTTGGTCGATGAGTCCTCTCCTGCGTCGCGCCTCAGCGGACAAGCCAGGTCGGCGACCGACGAACTTTAATCTAATTCGTACTATTTTCGCGGCATGGAAACGGAACAGCTCAACTCCTACCTCGAAACGGCCAGTAACATGGTCATTGAATATGCGCCCAAGGTCATTGCGGCCATCATCATTTTACTGGTGGGCATCCGCATCATCAATAAGGTCGTTCGGGTAGCGATCAACACCATGCAGAAGAACGGCCTGGGGGTAGACCTGGCACCTTTTCTCGGCTCGCTGGCCGGGATCGGACTGAAAATCCTGCTGCTCTTCACGGTAGCGGGTATTCTGGGGGTGGACGTCGCGGCCTTCGTGGGCGTGCTGGCGGCGGCCAGCTTTGCCGTCGGCCTGGCCCTGCAGGGCAGCCTGAGCAACTTCGCGGCCGGCATTCTCATTATCCTCTTCAAGCCCTACAAGGTTGGGGACTGGATCCAGATTCCGGATGATTACTTCGGTCAGGTAGAGTCCATCCAGATTTTCAATACCATTCTGGTGACTCCGGGTAAGAAGGTGCTGGTAGTGCCCAACGGAGAAGTCATTAGCGGCGTCGTTACCAATTTCAGCGAAAAAGGGCACATTCGCCTGGAGCTTCAGCTGCTCCTGGGGTACGAAGAGAGTTTCCCCAAAATCAAGGAGACCATTGAAGCCTGCCTGCGCGATACGCCCTACATCCTGAATGAGCCCGCCCCCGAAATCGGCATCGAATCGTTTGACACGCATAACGTAGTAGTGGCCGTGCGGCCCTACGTAAGCCCGGATGAATACTGGGAAGGGACTTTTGCCGTGAATGCCCGGATTAAGGCGGCCCTTTCTGCCGCCGGGATCAAAATGGCGTACAGCGAAGGGGTGGAGTTGGGCCCGATTGGGGAATAAGTTGGCGCGGCCGCAGGTGCAATTCGGGTAATTGAAGCAGCGAAAGGCATTTTGTCGTTAGCCTGCCGGAGTAGGGCGTTAAGGTTTATTAACCTTTGGCGCTGAACTCAAACCGGCGCTTCCGGCGTTATAGGAGGAGCAAGACAAACCTCCCCGAGCGTGAAAAATTTTCTGATTTCCTTCGTCATTATCCTGGCGGCTTTCGCCGCCGGACGCTACGTCTTCCCCGGCTCCTCCGTCCTCGGCCCGGCACCCGCGCCCGCGCCCACAGAACAAACCGTACGGGCGGAGGAAGGCATGCTGGCCCCAACCACCACCCCCGCCCTGAACCGGGCGGACCTGCCGGCGGCTGAAGACCTGACGGACGAAGCCTCCCTGGCGTATACCCCCGCCGAGCTGCATACCATCCGGCTTTTCGAAAACGCCTCGCCGTCCGTCTGCTACATCACCACCAAGGCCCAACGCCGCAGCTTCTGGAGCCGGGATGTGATGGAAGTACCCGCCGGCTCCGGCTCCGGCTTTGTCTGGGACGACGAGGGGCACATCATCACCAATTATCACGTTATCCGGGATGCAAGCCGGGCCATCGTTACCCTGGCCAACGGTGAAAACTACGAGGCTACCCTGATCGGGGTAGCGAAAGAAAAAGACCTGGCCGTGCTGAAAATCGATGCGCCGAGAAATGTCCTGGAGCCCATTCCCGTCGGAACTTCGCAGGATATTCGCGTCGGCCAGGCCGTCTACGCCATCGGTAACCCCTTCGGGCTGGACCAAACGCTGACCACGGGCATCGTTTCCGCCCTGGACCGCGAGATCAACAGCCAGGCCAACGTACCCATTCGCGGCGTGATCCAATCCGATGCCGCCATTAACCCCGGCAATTCCGGTGGCCCGCTGCTCGATAGTCGTGGCTTACTCATTGGCGTCAATACCGCCATTTACAGCCCTTCCGGCGCTTCGGCCGGCATCGGCTTCAGCATTCCGGTGGATGTGGTCCGTTACGTTGTTCCGGATCTGATCCGCTATGGTGAAGTCCGGCGGGCCAGCCTCGGCGCAGAATTCCGCGAGTTGCGGCAGGGCGCCGGGTTAGCC
>JAUIIF010000690.1 GCA_030431945.1 Bacteroidia bacterium
CATGGAAAACATCACGGAAGATGTTGCTAACAAAGTTGGGGAAATGGAGCGTTTCATGGAAATGTCCGCCAACTTTATGGATTCCGTCGACCTGCAAAACGGCGTTTTCGAAGAAGAAGGCATGCAAATGCTGGAGCAGTGGGAAAAGGAATCCACCAGCTTGCTGCTGGGCGAGGAAAAAGATCAGCTGCTGCTGCAGGCTCAGAGTGATAACGAAGTGCTTGATCTGGACGCCCCCATTCCGGAGCGCGCCCGACAGAGCGGCAGCAAGAATCAGTACGACTCCTTTTTCGAGTAGGTTCACCGGACCGGAGCTGTTGAGGCTTACCAAGCGGTAGACCAGCCAAAACATCTGGTACCGCTGCCGGCGGGCTTTGCGAGTAAGTTTTCCTGGTCAGGATCTGCTCGTCGGCGCACCATTCCGCAGTTGTTCTGCGCATTAACTTTAACCTTAAATCATTATACACCCAGCAATATGGCACGCTTAACTACTTTCAGTAAGCTACTGATAACCATTCTGATCTTACTGGCGATTGTTTTCGGCTTTAATTTCCTGACGAACGGAAAACTGCTGGAAAGCGTTCTGGGCGGCGGCGATGGTACCACTACTACCGCCCAGGTAGATGATACCGACAACTCGGGGTCCGGTGGTGGATTCTTTGGCGGCGGTAAAAGCAGCAGCGGAGACCCCATTCGGGTTGGGGTAGTAACCTGGGGCGGATACGCTGGCGGACAGTACTTCAACGAAGGTTTCAAAGCAAGTGCAGAAAGCCGGTTCAAAAAAGAGTACGGCATTGACGTTGAGTTTGTCCTGAACGATGACGTAGTTGCGAGCCTGAACGCCTGGAAGAACGGTGATATTGACGTACACTGGTATACGATTGACGCAATGCCGACGATCATGCCGGAGATGGAAGCTTTTGATCCGGTAGTGCTGTGGCAGTCGGATTGGTCGCGCGGTGGCGATGCCATCGTAGTGAAGCGTGGCATTAATACGGTAGCTGACCTGAAAGGGAAGTCCATCGCCGTTGCGGAACTGACCCCGAGCCATTCCTTCCTGATCTGGTTGCTGGATGCGGGAGACCTGAAGCCCGGCGACGTCCGTATCGTCGCACAGCCCTCCGCGATCGAGGCAGCGGCGGCATTTAAGAGCGGTCAGGTAGATGCAGCAGTGGTCTGGTCTCCGGACGATGAATTGAGTGTACGGGCGGTACCTGGAGCCAAAATCCTGGAAAGTACCCGCTCGGCGTCAAATATTATTGCCGATGTTTTCTTTGCCAAGCGCAGCTACGTAGAGGACAACCGGGACAAATTGCAGAAGCTCTACGAGGGGTGGATGCGCGGAGCTGCGGAAATCAACGCCAGTGCCGCCAACAAGCAGAAGGCCGCCCGTATTCTCGGACGCGAAATGTCATTATCAGAAGCTGATGCACTTGGCATGATCAACAATGTGCGCCTGACGACCCACGGTGACAACGTCAACTTCTTTGAGCAGAATGCTGATTTCCGGGGGACCACCGGAGGGGACCTGTACCGGAGAATGGCCAACGAGTACAAAAATCTTGGTTTTATTAATAAAAGCATTCCTCCCTTCCGCAGCGTAGGGTATGGCAATCTGGTGGTGGATGCCGGCAGCAGACTTGGCGGATCGGAACACAGCGGAGAGAACCGAACCGAGTTCACGCCAGTTGCGCCTGGTGACGGCGTGGATAAGGAAGCCATCGCCACGAAGCGCATCAGCATCAACTTCCCTACCGGTGTTTCAACCCTGGATGACGGCGCTAAAGGAATTATCGATGAAGAATTCGTACCGATTGCCAAAGCCTTTGGCAATTCCCGGATTCGCATCGAAGGCAACACGGATAATACCGGTTCGTTAGCGACGAATGTTGCCCTGAGTAAAAAACGCGCCCAGGCGGTAGCGGCTTACCTCACACGGGAATACAACATGGACCCCAACCGTTTCATCATCGTTGGTAACGGACCCAATAAGCCAATTGCCAACAACAGCAGCGAAAGCGGCCGGGCCCAAAACCGGCGGACCGACTTCGAACTGGTACGCGAATAAGCACCTTCTCCCGCTAAGGCGGACAGGCTTACTAATAGTGCTACCCTGCTTGCAGGGTAGCACTACTGGTTTTCGGGACTTCCAGCTGATGTTTATACCTAATGGACAGGGGCGCGGACGCTGGTGCCAGGAAGGAACTAAAAGAAGTGACTGCTTGTACTGCCGCTGGGGTGACGTAGGGGGTAATATGGAGAAATCCATATTGGCAAACTCCCCTTCCCCTAAACCCAACCCTCCTATTCCGCTGTTGTACCTATGCTTTAACCGCCCAGCCTATGCGCCGCTTACCCTTCATTACCTACGGCATCATCGCCTATATGTTCCTGGCTTTTGGTTGGTGGAGCATCCTTCTTTTAAGGAAAAATGAAACGGCTCACGAAGCACAGGTAAACGAGTTGGCTTACCGAATGGCGGTACAACAGGGTAGTGAAAGCACCGCCGGCTTCCGCGCCACTGAAATGTACGCTGCCCTGTCTGATGATTTTGCCCGGCAGCAACGGATGATTATTGGGGAGGCAGTCTTACTGATTCTGAGTTTGGTCGGTGGACTGTTTATCCTCTACCGGAGCCT
>JAUIIF010000691.1 GCA_030431945.1 Bacteroidia bacterium
AATCAACCCAAACGCTACTCCCAGCGCCAGTTCAGTACTTCCGGCAGGTCAACGCCGTGTTCCCGGATGTAGTGGTAGTGTTCCCGTAGCTTGTTTTCCATGGTAACCGCCAATGCTTCTCCGGCGGCGCCCGCTTGCGGCAGCCGCTTAAGCACGGCCAGGACGAGGTGAAAGCGATCGAGGCCATTCAACACTTTCATGTCAAAGTAAGTCGTAATGGTCCCTTCTTCCTGGTACCCATGAACGTGGAGGTTACGGTGGTTGGTCCGCCGGTACAGCAACCGGTGAATGAGCCACGGGTAACCGTGGAAAGCGAAAATAATGGGCTTGTCTTCGGTAAACAGTGCGTCGAATTCTGCTGCGGGCAGGCCGTGCGGGTGGGTGGAGGCGGACTGCAGTTTCATCAGGTCCACTACGTTAATGACCCGGATGTTCAGCTCCGGTAGCTCCTGGCGGAGAATGGAAACGGCAGCGAGGGTTTCCAGCGTCGGTGCATCCCCGCAGCAGGCCATCACGACGTCCGGCTCGGTGTCGGGAGGGCAACTGGCCCAGTCCCAGATACCAATACCACGGGCACAATGCGCCGCCGCTGCTTCCATCGGCAGCCACTGCAGGGCCTGGTACTTACTGGCAATCACCACGTTCACGTAGTCCTTGCTTCGCTGACAATGATCCCAAACGGAAAGGAGGCAGTTGGCGTCCGGCGGTAAATACACCCGCACCACCGAGGCTTTTTTGTTGACTACGTGGTCAATGAACCCCGGGTCCTGGTGGGTAAAACCATTGTGCGCCTGCTGCCAGACGTGGGAGACCAGCAGATAATTGAGTGACGCAATCGGCTTGCGCCACGGCAGCTCTGCCGTAATCTTCAACCACTTGGCGTGTTGATTGAACATGGAGTCCACCACGTGAATGAAAGCCTCGTAGCTGTTGAAAAGCCCGTGGCGGCCCGTCAGCAAATACCCTTCCAGCCAGCCCTGGCACTGGTGTTCGCTGAGTACTTCCATCACTCTGCCTTCCGGCGCGAGAAATTCATCGTTGGCGGCAATGGGCAGTGCCCACTGGCGATTCGTGACTTCAAAAACGGCCTGCAGGCGGTTGGAGAGGGTTTCGTCCGGACCAAAAATCCGGAAATTCCGGTTCGCGGCGTTTTCCACGATGAGGTCCCGCAGGAAGCGGCCGAGAATTTCCGTATCGGCGGCCCGGACGGTGCCGGGCGCGGGTACCGGAATGCCGTACTTGCGGAAGTCGGGCAGCACGAGGTCCCGTAAGCGTAATCCGCCGTTGGCGTAGCTGCTGGCCGACATGCGGAATTCTCCCGTAGGGGCCAGCGCCGCCAGTTTGGGTTGCAGGCTCCCCTGTGGGGTGAAGAGTTCGGCGGGGCGGTAGCTCTTCATCCAGGTTTCCAGTTGGCGCAGGGCAACGGCTTCGTTTTCGTCCGTTACTTTGATCGGTACCTGGTGCGCCCGGAAGGTGCCGGCGAGGGGCCGGCCGTCTACTTCAGCCGGGCCGGTCCACCCTTTGGGGGACCGGAGGACGATCATCGGCCAGCGCGGCCGCCCCGGCAGCTGGTTTTGTTGGGCCTGCTGCTTGATGGACTTGATCTGTTCGGCGACGATTTCCAGCGTCTCGGCCATGAGCCGGTGCATGGTCATGGGGTCTTCGCCTTCCACGAAGTAGGGGGTCCAGCCGTAGCCTTCGAGCAGCATTTCGAGTTCATCTGCTTCCATCCGGGCCAGCAGGGTAGGGTTGGCGATTTTGTAGCCGTTCAGGTGCAGAATGGGGAGCACCACGCCGTCGGTCTGCGGATGCAGGAATTTGTTGCCGTGCCAGGCGGTGGCCAGGGGGCCGGTTTCTGCTTCCCCGTCGCCAATTACGCAGGCGACGATCAGCTTCGGGTGGTCAAAGGCCGCCCCGAAGGCATGGCTGAGGGAATAACCCAGTTCCCCGCCCTCGTGGATGGAGCCGGGGCACTCGGGCGAAACGTGACTGGACACGCCCCCCGGGTAGGAAAACTGGGCGCAGAGTCGTTTCATGCCGGCTTCGTCCTGCGAGCAGTCGGGGTACACTTCGGAGTACGTCCCCTCCAGGTAGGCACAGCTGATCATGGCCTGCCCGGCGTGGCCGGGCCCCGAGAGGTAGATCATCTCCAGCCGGTGCCGCTTGATGATCCGGTTGAGGTGTACGTAGATAAAATTCTGGCCGGGTGCCGTGCCCCAGTGGCCGAGCAAGACAGCCTTGAGGTGCTTACGTTGCAGAGGTGCCCGTAGCAGCGGATTATCCCGCAGGTACATTTGCCCGACGGAGAGGTAATTGGCAGCCCTCCAGTAAGCGTCGATTAGTTCGAGCTGCTCTTGCTTTAGGTTCATAGCGGTAAAAAATTAACGGGTGTTTGGAAGAGGGCGCGGCCGCCGGTGCAAAGCGGGTTAGGAGAGGCCGTGAGGCAATAACCATTTCGGGGGCAAGCCCGCCTCGCTGCGGTGGGCGGTCCTGTGGTCCTGCGAAAGGGAGCCGGTGCGTTTGGTTGCTCGCAGAGCAACCCGGCAGTCTGTTTCCCTTGCTCTTTTCAACTTTCCGGTGCACCTGCGGCCGCGCCCATATGCCAGGCCTGATGGTACCCTTACGTACATCAGGAA
>JAUIIF010000042.1 GCA_030431945.1 Bacteroidia bacterium
GGCATGTCCATGATGTGGCAGCCCATGTCACCAAGCGCACCGGTTCCGAAATCCCAGTATCCGCGCCAGGCGAAGGGGTGGTAGGCATCGTGGTGGGGCCGCATCGCTGCCGGACCGAGCCAGAGGTTCCAGTCAAAATGCTTGGGAATCGGTGTACTGCCGGCGGGCGCGCCGCCACCCTGGGGCCAGACGGGGCGGTTGGTAAAGGCATATACGGTGTGTACATCCCCCAGCAGTCCTGCCTCATAAATTTCCTGCGTCTTCCGGATTCCCTCACCGCTTGCGCCCTGATTACCCATCTGAGTGATCAGCTGCGGATTGGCTTTAGCCGCTTCGCTCAGCAGGCGCACTTCCTCAATACTGTGAGCCAGGGGCTTTTCGATGTACACGTGCTTGCCGAGGGCCATGCAGGCCAGGCCGGTGATGGCGTGCGTATGGTCTGGGGTAGAGATCAGGACCGCATCGATGTCGTCGGACATTTCGCCGAGCATCTTCCGGTAATCCCGGAAGTATTTTGCCTTGGGGTAGCTTTCGCGGGCATCTTTAGCCTGTTCGTCATCGACATCGCAGAGGGCAACAATGTTCTGGCTCTCTACATCGCGCAGGCCGCCGCGGCCTTTACCGCCGGCCCCAATGGCAGCAACATTCACGATATCACTGGGGGCCGTATAGCCTTTGCCGCCGAGTACGTGCCGCGGCACGATCATAAAGCCGGCAGCGGCCGTGGAGGCAGTTTTTAAAAATTTACGCCGGGTAGGATGTAATTTGGGCATGGATCGATTTTTTGCCCGGGGAAGATAGGAATTTTTGCTTCCCTTCGCTGTTCCCGGGCAAAGTTAACCAGGGTGACGGACGCTGACTGCTTGCATCTGCCCGTCGCTTACCGACAAGGGCCACTTTTGCGCCGGGCGCGGCCGCAGGTGCCGGGCAAAGACTCAGGGAGCAGGGTTGATAAACACTTCGAGCAGGTCATCACCAATCGTTGAGCGCTGCACCGCCTGGCAACCCGCCGGCAAAGAAGGCGCTGCCACCCCCTGCCCGAACCTGACCCGTCCGGTAAAAATCCTTGCCTCATCCCAGTAACCGGCGGAGAGAAAGGCCCGGAGCAGCCCTGCTCCCCCCTCGACGGTAACTTCTCCGTACCGCTGCTCCTTCAGCTTGGTCAGCACCTGCGTGAGCGCCGCCTTGTTCAGATCGGGCCCCAGCACAATTTTCTCCGCGGCAATATCCTGGCGGTCGGTTCCGGTGAACAACAGCGGCCCTTTTCCCCTGGTCTGGAATATTTTTTCTTTCCCCGTGCACCGGTCCCGCAAATCAATAATGACCGGGCGGGGGTCGGGCCCCGGGAAGAGGCGGGTGGTCAACGCCGGATCATCCTCGACTACGGTCCGCCCGCCAATGAGTACTGCCGCCGTATCGGCCCGCCAACGGTGTACCAGCCGGCGACTGACGGGCCCCGTAATCCAGTACTTTTCCCGGCGGTTGGCCGGCCGTAGCAGCCCGTCAGCAGACTGGGCGTACTTAAGAATTATCCGCGGCCGGCCCATGGTGGTGAGTACCCGCCGGTGAGCATTGACGGCCAGCGTAGGCGCAAAATCCGGATACTCGCGCACAGTTATGCCGGCCCGGGTCAGCAGGGCCACACTTTGCCCGTCAACGCCGGGGGTGGTATCCCGTTGGGCAAACACGACGGTTGAGATGCCCTCCCGGCGAATCAGGTCCGTGCAAGCCCCCGTCCTGCCCGTAATGCAACAAGGCTCCAAGCTGATGTAGAGGGTAGCCAGCGGGATGGACGCCCGATCTTTTGCCGCTACACTCGCCAGACAATTGACCTCGGCGTGTGCCTCCCCCGCCCTTTGGTGATACCCTTCGCCAATTATCCGGTGTTGGTAGACCAGCACTGCGCCTACCCGGGGGTTGTCCCTCACCCGGCTGTCCGCCAGCCCCGCCAGGTGTGCACAACGGCGCAAATAGGCAATGTCTTCAGCAATTATCGGTCTTGACGCCATCTTGGTCTTTTGGTCCTTCAGGGCTGATTAATCCACAACAACGAATGCTTGTTTCCAGCCAACAAATACGCAGGTAAGCCAAAGCTAGGTAATATATTTGGCAATGACCGGTGACTCACCAGTCACTTTATTTTACTAACTGAGTTGTTGAGGCGAGTTCCCATAGCTGAAACAAACGCAAATAAAAGCCCGCTCCTATGCGTAAGCTAGCGTTAAAGAATTCCGGGAATCACGCGATTATTGACCTCCAGGTTTATCAGAAATTATCCCAGGACCCTCACCTGAGCAGTATCCGCTTTTTCACTAACCTCCGGGAGCACTCCTCCGGTTGTGCAGTTTTCCAAAAAACGTACAAATCGACGAGCAGTAAGTCAGGCTACCGAACGGAGACCATTTACCTGCACAAGCTGATTGCCGAACGGTTTTTAGCGGACCAGAAGGTGGGTAAAAAACGATTGGTCGGTGCCAAGAACGGTAACAAGCTGGATTGCAGAATAGCCAATTTGGAGTACCGGACCCGGGCAGTAGCCAGTCGGCAGAGAAAATCGAGTTCCAAGGCGGGTTATACCGGCGTTTACCAGGAAGGTAATCGGTTCCGGGCCGTAATTTCCCTAAACCGCCGGAGCATCCACCTGGGCATGTTCGCCACCCCGGAAGAGGCTGCCCTGGCCTACAATCAAAAATCCAGGGAACTTTTTGGCCCGGCGGGCAAGGTAAACGTCATCCTGCCGCACGCCAGCTCGGGAGAAAGTACCCACGGCCAGCAGCCTAATCATCATCCTGCGCGTTGCGTACCGCAAAAGCCCTCCACCGATAAGGCCCCGCGCCAGCACAAACGGGAGTAGTGGCCGGCTACACCAGCGGTTTCACCGCCCGGGTCATTTCGCGCTTACCGGGTGGGCCCGGCAGGGGTTCGACGGTAAACCCGACGGCACGCAAATCTCGTTTCACCTGTCCTTTGGCACAGTAGGTGACCAGCGCACCGCCTGGGCGCAGGGCCGCAAAACTAACGGCAAAAGCCTCCTGCGTCCAGAGCTCCGGCTGGCTGCGGGGCGCGAAAGCATCGTAGTACACAAGGTCTACGGAGTCCGGTGAATAAGGACGTTTGATTACGGACAAAAAATCAGCCTGGTGTTTTCTGAAGACAAAGTTCTGCTCCAGTTGATGGGCGACGTGCCAACCGCTGTCGTGTAATTCATGAAAAAAAGGAGCAGTGACCTCCAGTTGCCGGGGATAATTCAGCGCAGCCACTTCGGTTGGTGGAACCGGGAACTGTTCGTAAGCATCGTAGACAAACTGCACGGTGGGCTTATCCCTGGCTACGATCCGGGTCAACAGTGCGTTCAGGCCCGTTCCAAATCCCATTTCCAGAATGTGGACCGTCTGGCGGTCCTGCTGCAGGAGGTGTTTGAGTCCGGCCTCAATAAACACGTGTTTACTTTCCTGGATGGCACCATGAACACTGTGGTATTCCACCCCAAACCGGAGACTGCGCAGGCTGTGGCTGCCGTCAGACGTCAGGATAAGTTCGTTTGCTTCCAGCATGATTCTCAGGCGGGTTGCAGGTCAGCGGCCCGGATGTTCAGGTGGCTGGCGTTATAAGTACAAATCCCCTGATCAATCAGGAGGGCCTGCGGAGATTCGTGCTGGATACCGAAAGTACTGGCAATAAAGTTACTCACGTCGCGATAACGGATAAGATCGAGGTAATAAGCTTCTACCTGGTCCTCTGGCAGGTCCCACCCCATTTCCAGCCGTGATTTGGCCATGCTGCTGATCGGGCAGCGGGTGCTGTGCTTCAGAATGAGACAAGGGACAACACGGCTCCGGTCAATGATCGTCTGCACGTCATCGACAGATTGAATTTCATGCCACTTCATATATAAAAATTGTGATAGCGTTGCTTAAATCAGATTAATAGCAACTGTAACACAATCGTGCAGGAATTCGTTTAGCGAGAAATTCGTCGGACAACCTACGCCGCGGTTACAAGAGCTGAGCGCCGTCATGGCAACAGCCGCAAGGGCAACGAGGAAGCGGGAGTTTGGAGCAATATGTTTCATGGAATTATTTATAACTGGGAATAGCTAAATCGTAAGGAGAAAACCTCTTCGGGCTTCTGGTGTTTAGGCTCATGAACGCACCAAATGGTAATTCTGGTGTGTCCGTAAGCCTATTGTTTCCTAAAGTGTCTGCCTTAGGTTACTTTTGCGGCCGCAAAGATAGAACTTCAACCTTTAAAAAGACCCCCGAGATGGCTAGAAAACTTGCCCTGCGCGATGCGCTACGCGAAGCAATGATCGAAGAAATGCGCCGCGATGAAAATGTCTTCCTGATGGGAGAAGAAGTTGCTCAATACAACGGTGCGTACAAAGTCAGTAAGGGGATGCTGGACGAGTTCGGCCCCAAACGGGTCATTGACACACCGATTGCCGAGCTTGGTTTTGCCGGTATCGGCGTTGGTGCTGCCATGAACGGCCTACGCCCAATCGTTGAGTTCATGACCTGGAACTTTGCCATTCTGGCCTTCGACCAGATTGTGAACAATGCCGCCAAGACCCTGAGCCAGAGTGCCGGTCAGTACAACTGCCCCATTGTTTTCCGCGGGCCCTCCGGCTCTGCCGGTCAGTTGGCCCAACAGCACAGCCAGACTTTCGAAAGCTGGATGGCGAACACCCCCGGCCTGAAAGTAATTTCCTGCATCCACCCGGCGGACGCCAAGGGCCTTTTGAAAAGTGCCATCCGTGACAATGACCCCGTCTGCGTAATGGAATCCGAATTACTCTACGGATATGAAGACGAAGTGCCCGAGGGCGAATACCTCGTACCGATCGGCAAAGCAGCCGTGCGCCGGGAAGGTACCGACGTCACCCTGATTTCCTACAACAAGATGACCCTGGTCGCCCTTCAGGCCGCCGAGGAACTCGCTAAGGAAGGGATCAGTGCCGAAGTAATTGACTTACGGACAATTCGTCCGCTGGACCGGAAGACAATTGTCGAATCCGTCAAAAAGACCAACCGCGCCGTGGTGGTTGACGAAGCCTGGCCGTTTGCCGGCATCAGTTCGGAGATCACTTACGAAATCCAGCGCTCTGCCTTCGACTATCTTGACGCCCCCGTTATTCGGGTCAACAGTGCCGATACGAACCTGGGTTACGCCCCTACTTTAGTGGAAGAATACCTGCCGAACCCGGAGAAGGTCATTCGTGCGGTAAAGGAAGTTACTTACGCCAAGTAAGGCAACAGCACAACTCTCTTTCCTTAAGGGGTTGGTCATCAGTTGATGATCAACCCCTTATTGTTTGAGGTCCGCCTATTGTCCGGGCAGTAAAACGGGCCTGTCCGGTAATCGTCCATACCGAAAAATTGTTTTGCCCCTTCGTTCCCGTGAGTTTTGTGGTCCAATCAAGGTTCTCCTGCATCAGCTTATTGGGGGAACTGATTATTATACCTAAGCCGGAGTGGTTTGGGACAATTAGCGCGTAGCTAGCGTGGTTGCTGATGAGGCAAAAAACGTAGGCGAAGCCTTAGCTTCGACGAGGCTTTTTAACGAAATCAGCAGCCTCGATAGCAAGTGATAAAGTCCCATACCACTTTGACTTAGGTACACCCACAAAACTCCCGTAACGATGAATAAGCTTCTTTCCCTACCTTTTATTTTATGCTTCTCCCTCCTGGCCGGGTGCGTAGTCACCGACGATGAACAACCCGTGCCGGACCCGGAGCCGACCTCTCTCCGGACGGGCCTCATCTTCCACGTTCCTTTTTCCGGCAATGCCGATGACATTGGCGTCAACGGGTTTTCCGGGACCGTTACGGGGGCCACCATTACCTCTGATCGTCATGGCGTTGCCAACGAAGCCTACCGCTTCGACGGCGTGGACGACTACATCAATTACGGCCCTGCCGCCGAGTTAGCGTTTGGCGGGCGCAGCACCTATACCATGACCGCCTGGGTTAAGCTGGAAGACCGCAACGACCAGCTTAGAAACGTCGTAATTTCCAAATTCAACGGCGGCGTAGCCGCCGGTTGGTACCTGTCGGTGAATGCCGATGAAGAAATTCAGGCGTACCGCAACGCAACGCCGTGGTCCGTTTCCGGAGGGTCATTGCTTAATTACGGAGAATACATGCACCTGGCGGCGTCCTTCGACGGTTCAGATTTCTCGGTATGGGTAAATGGCGTCCTTGACGGTACGGGCATTTTCGGCAGCCATCCGTCGGATTCCGTTACCGACGTCCTGATTGGCGGCTCCCACAGCCAGAACACGGTGGTTCCGCTGCTGAAAGGCGTCGTCGATGACGTCCGGATTTACAACCGGGTGCTCACGGGTGACGAACTGACCTGGCTGGCCACGCACTAAGAATTTACCTTGATTGACCCACTCCCCGCCCGGCGCAAACCCTGCCGGGTTGGGGGGTGGGGTCGGTCTTTTCCCGCGTTGGTCACGGGGACAAGCCTGCAAGCATTCAGGCGCATGTCCGGTACATGTCCACCCCAAAAACTTGAGTTTCCCCTCCTGCATTCCGCATTTTTACCGTCAATCAATCAAGGTTCATCCCTTAACCCGAACATGAAGCATTTTCTTTTTTTGCTACCGGCCCTGGGCCTGGCGGCAGTTCTCGGGGCGCAGCCCGAGCACGACACCTGGTTTTACGGCTTCAAAGCCGGCGTAACCCGCCACCAGATCAATGAGGTGCAAACCACCATTATTCCCGACGTTTTCTCCGAGGAAACGTACCAGACGGAGCACCTCCCCCAGCTTGGCTTTGCCGGCGGGCTTTTCTTTTATCACCGCTTTTACAAGTCAAGACTCGCCGTCCAGCCCGAAATACTTTTCGCAAGCCGGGGTGGCGACTTTCACTACACGGACAACCGGGACCTTGACTACACGATTCAATTCGCTTACCAATACCTCAGCCTCGGAACGGTCGTCAAAGTGTACCCGGCCGCCGGCATTAATTTTGGGCTTGGTGCCCAGGTGGCTTTCAACGTGGCCCCCGATCAGTTAAAGTACACCTCCAATATGCCGGAATTGGGGCCGGACCTGCAGATTCAGCAAAGCCTGCGGGAAGTGCTTACCGGCCGTAACGACATTAACCTGGTCGGCCAGGTAGGCTACGATTTCAACTTCGGGCTCCAGCTGGAAGCCCGCTACGTCCTGGGCTTAAGCGACGTGCTGGAAACCCGGGCCAATGGTTTCAATTTCATTGAGAATGCGAACCGGGGCAGTGGTTTTCAGCTCACGCTGGGTTGGCTCATTGAATTCCCCTGATCATGAAACAGTTACTGATTCTGCTGGCCGGCCTGCTCGCGGGGCCCGCCTCCACGCTGCTCGCTCAGCCCATACCGCCAACTTCGGCAGGAGAAAAGGCCCACTACATCTTTACCGTTTACACGCCGCAAAATCATCAGGAAGCAACCATCTGGCGAACGCCGGAGGTAGAACTTACGACCCACCGGCTCATTAACCACGCGGACTCGACGGCCGTGCGCCTCCTGCCGGTCCGGCAGACAACGCTGCGTACTTACGTGGATTTGGGCGCGGCCGCAGGTGCTATGGAAGTCGTCAATGCGCCGGGCTCCCCCACCCTTCAGGAAGTCCTGACGTACGACCAGCTACTTGCCCCACCGCAACGCCAACTCATCGAAAGTTACCTGGCCATCAGGCACGGGATCACGCTTGACCAGACCGTGCCCACCAACTACCTGGCCCAGGACAGCAATGGGAATACCTACCCCGTCTGGACGGCCACGGCGGCCCCGGACTTCCGCCACCGGATCTTTGGTCTGGCGCAGGATACTGCGGCTAACCTGACCCGCAGCAAGGGGAGCTCCGTCAGCGCTCCGGAATTGCTTACCCTGCAGTGGGACCTGCCGGCGACCACACCGGCCTACCTCTTGCTGGCCGATAATGACGCGCCTACGGCGCGCCTGGCCCGGGCGGACAGCCTGGCCAGCTTGCAGTTGCTGGAACGGCGCTGGCGACTTGAAGCGACCGGAACGGTCACCACCGCCAGACTCATTATTGCCCCCCGGTTACTCTTCGCCCGGCCCCGTACGGGAGAGCGCTGGGTATTGCAGCTTACCCAGTCCAACGGTAACACGTACCTGCCCGCAGAGGTACTCCCGGATGGTCGGATTGCCTTTGATCTTCCCGCCCTGCCGACCGGAAGCGCTTACCTGCAGCTTGGTCTGTCGTGCCGTGAATGCCAGGTGGCACCGGCCTTACCCATCGATGATTTTTTCACCTCCGTCCAGCTTAGCCCTAATCCTGCCCCTGCCGGTTCGCCACTGCAGCTACGGGCAGCCCTGCGGCAAGCCGCCGGACTCATCATCGTTGCCTACGATGCCCAGGGGCGGGAAGTGGTCCGCCAGTCCTTACCCAGCACTACGCATCACCTGACGGAACTGGTATTGCCGGCTCCCGGGGCCTATTCCTTGCACCTGCGTTCGCGCCTGCAGCAACGCCGGAGCCCCCATCACAGCCTGAAAGTACTGGTTCACTAGCCTTCCCCACGCGCCTTTCCCATCCCTCCCAATTATTTACCGATATGTTCCGTTTGCTCCCCTGTCTGTTTTGTTGCTTTTCGCTGGCGCTGTACGGGCAGGCACCAATTGCCCCCCCTCCAACTTACCTCGTGGTTTCCCCAACTGACCCGCCACCGGCGGCCAATCCGGCGGATGGGATCTCCTTCATTGAAGTTCCCGCCACCAACCCCATGGGCAGTGCCAACCTGGAGTTCCCCATCAAGCTCCCGCCCGCCCGCAAGAACCATGTGCCCCAACTGGACATAACCTACTCATCAGATCATTTGCACGGCTGGCTGGGCCGCGGCTGGGACCTGGGGCTGCCGACCATCGACGTAGAAACCCGCTGGGGCGTTCCTCGCTACCACGCCACGGAGGAAACGGAAACGTACCTCCTCGAAGGAAACATGCTGGCGCCCGTAGCGCACCGTGGTGAGGTACGGCCACGGACGGCCGAAATGACCTTTCACCCCCGGGTAGAACGTGAGTTTCAACGCATCACGCGGCACGGGAACAGCCCGAAAAATTACTGGTGGGAGATTCACTATCCAGACGGCTTGGTCGAATACTATGGTGGCACCCCGGAAGGAGTGGTGCCAAATTCCCTGTTGCGGGACGACGCCGGCAACATCAGCAGTTGGGCCCTGGTTCGTGCCGTCGACATCCACGACAATCGCATTGATTACACCTATACCATCCAGGTAGATAACGGCCGGAGCACCAGCACGGAGCGGGGCAGCAACCGGTATCCGGACCGAATCACCTATAACGGCAATGGCGACGAAACGGGCCCTTACTCCATCGTATTTATCCGTGATCGTGACCTCGGTGAAAATCGCCGGGCGGACGTACGTACCGATTTCTCCTATGGTCATAAGCTGGTAACTGCTGACTTATTGCGCCGGATCGAAGTGCGGTACCGGGGGCAGCTCGTCCGGCACTATGATTTGCGTTACACTACCGGTGCTTTCCGGCAAAGCCTGCTGACCGAAATCACTGAATTTGGCAGCGAAGGTGGCCGGTTAGCCAGTCATGAATTTGACTATTTCGACGATACTGCGGGAGATTTTTCCGCGTTCGGGCCTACCGAAAACTGGAATAGTGGCACGGACAACGTAAAAGCCTCCATCCTTAACCCCATCCCCGGTTTTACCGGAGACATTTCCGCTTTAGGAGGTTCCGGCTCCACGAGTACCCAGATTGGCAGTGCCGTCACCATTGGGCCGATTGGGTCGCCGGGCACCAAGGACTTTACCGTTGGCGGTACTTTCGGGTCGGGCTCCAGCGAGGCCAGGGGGTTACTCACTTTTGTGGACATTGACGGAGACTTATTACCGGACAAAGTATTTCGTCGCGGCAACGACCTCGTCTGGCGTAAAAACCTCTTCGGAGCGGGAACGGCGGGGTTCGGTCCGGTACGCCCCATTAGCGGTATCCGCGATTTCAGCATTGTCTCCACTTCCGAAACCAACGTTGGCTTTGAGGCCAATATCACGCCATTCTTTGCGGGTTATGAGAACACAACGGCGAGGACGACCACGTCTACCTACTTCAGTGATTTTAACGGGGACGACCTGGTTGACGTACTTCACCGCGGTAAAGTGTACTTCAATCACCTCAACGATGCGGGCGACCCGACCTTTACCCTCAACAGCGGAGATACCCCCAGCCCCATCATCAGCGGAGCGGCCCCGGACGGAGACCTGATATCCGTAGACCCGGCGGAGCAGCAGGCTTTGATTGACATGACCCCGAAGCACGACGTCGTGCGCAGTTGGGAAGCCCCCTTTGCCGGAACCGTAAGGGTAACGGGGAGTGTTGCCCTGCTCGCCCAACCCGGCATTGACGATTATAACCGGGAAGACGGCGTCACCGTCAGGATAGAGTTGGGGATCGGAGGCTTCTTACCGAACCTGTCGCTTTATCAGGCCACCATCGGTGCTAATGACTATGCCCCCCGCACCCCTACCGGAGTAAACAGCATCAACGTTACGGCCGGGCAGCGGCTCTACTTCCGGGTACAGTCCGTTTTCGATGGTGCCTACGACCGGGTCGCCTGGGACCCCATCATTACTTACGTGGGTGAAGACCCTGCGGAAACGGATGTAAACGGCTTACCAGTTTATCGCTATCAGGCCAGTGAAGACTTCCTGCTGGCCAGTTGCCAGACCGTAGCCATGCCCCTGGCCGGGCGGGTTGACCTGACGGGAAATTTCAGTAAACCTGCGCTCAGGGACAGTTTGCACCTCGAGTTGGTGTCCGGCAGGAACACCCTGCACCGTTGGTCATTCGCCCCGGACAGCGTGGTGGACAACCTATCTCTTGAATTCCTGAATTTCCCGGTGGTTGCTGACCAGCAATTGCAACTACGCATGCGAGCCAACTGCTCAGTAGACTGGACCGCACTGCGCTGGACACCGGTACTGACTTACCAAAGTGCCGATGACGGCACGCCCGTGATCAGTCCGGAAGGAGACCCTGCCTACCGCTACTGCCCGGCGATCGACTACACCATGCGCACGAAAATGCTACAGCGGCCGGCCATCTGGCGCCCGGTGACGGATTCCTTTACTTACGCCTTTACCCTCAACTATTCGTCACCCTTTGATTTTGACCCGCGCCAGGAGCGGGTAACGATGAGTATTCGCAGCCGGGACTCCCTTTACCTGAGCCGGGACACCAGTTTACAGATCGGCCTCGGTTTTACAGCCGGTCAGATAAGCTGGACGGGGCCGGTGAACGTTGCGCCCGGCGACAGCATCTGGATAGAAATTTTCGGGCCGGCAGTGTTTGGCACTGCCCTGCAAAACAGCCGCCTCGAAATTTTCCGGCGGGGAACCACTACTCCCCTCCCCGGAATCGTTCCCGGAAAATACCGAAAGCGTAATAACGACGAGCTGACCTTCGGTCCGCAATTCCGCGGGTGGGGGCAGTTTGTGTACCGGGGTGCCGGTGCCGCCGCCAATCAGCCGATGTCGGAATTGCTCATGGTGCTGCAGGAACCGGACGTAAGCGAAGAAGACATTGAGGATATCGAAATTGACCCCGACAACCCGGACTTCAGCGAATTTGAGGGACTGACGGATGACCCCACGCAGGAGCAATTCGTGGTGATGGTGGCGGACCCCAAAGCGGGTAATTGGCGTGGTTATGACGACCTCACGCTGGTGGGAAGAGATTACCAGAGCAGTTCGAGGCTGGGGGAGGATGATGTCATTTTAACGCCTGACCTGGGTACCGGGGCTTCGGCCCCGCCCCTGACCAGTATTGCCAAAATTGAGGCCGTTGCGGCGGGAGCGGGTTTTGGGCCGGCCAGCCTGGCCGGGAGCTACGCCGAGAACACCACTACCAACTTGCTGGAGGTGATGGACCTCAACGGAGACCGGTACCCGGACCTCGTAACGCCTACCCGTGCGCAGTACACCACGGTCTATGGTGGCCTCAGCAACCAAAGCATTACCCACGGCTTTGGTAACCACGTGGCTAAAAGCCGTGCAGTGGGTGGAACTGCCGGGGGTAAATTTGTTGATTCCAGTCCGACCAACTCCGGCGACACCAGTGGCAAAGGAAGCCGCAAGCGGTTCCGGCGGGCTAAAACCACGACCAAGAACCAGGGGGCCAAAGCCCAGTCGGCCAATGAGTCTGCCGAGGCGGGCGGGTCCATCAGCGTAAGTTTTTCCGTAGACAACGATTACACCGTACACAGTTGGCTGGACGTAAACGGCGATGGCCTGACGGATAAAGTCTGGGACAACGGTGACGTTGCCTTTAACTACGGATATCGGTTCGGCAGGCGGGAGAACTGGGGGTTTGCCGACATTCGCCGGGGCATCAGTACTGACTACGGTGGTGGCGGCGGCGTAAACATCAGCAACAACTCTTTTGCTGCCGGCTTTGCCATCACGCGCACGGACAATTACTCATCCGCCGCGCTGCAGGACATGAACGGTGACGGCCTGGCTGATGCCATCAGCTACGATCCGGATACGCGCCTGCTCCGGGTCCGACTCAATCACGGTACCGGCTTTAGTGGTGCGATTGACTGGGCGCGCCTCGCCGAGCCCCTGGACAAAGGAGATGCGACGGCCGAAAGCCTCAACTTTGCCTTTACGGTTTGTATTCCCATTTTCTTTATCCGCATTTGCGTCAACCCCAGTGGTTCTGCGGGCCGGGGGGCCAGCCGGGTACTGAGCCAGTTCAACGACATTGATGGTGATGGCTACCTTGATGAATTAGGGTCAATACAAGACAATCAGCTAAAAGTCCGGCGTTCCACCATCGGAAAAACCAATCTGCTGCGCAGCGTCAGGCGGCCGCTCGGTGGTGAAATTGCCCTGGACTACGCTGCTGCCGGAAACGACTACGGCCTGCCTTTCCCCAAATGGCTGCTTGCGGAAACGAGATTCAACGACGGCGTAGCCGACGATGGGCCGCAGTGGCGAAAAACCAGGCATTATTACGAAACCCCTAATTATGATCGCCACGAGCGGGAATTTTACGGCTTCGCCAGAACGGTGGATGAGCAGCTGGACACCGAAAACGGAGATACGGTGTACCGGCGCGCCATCGTGAACTACCACAATAATAATTTTTATGACCGCGGCCTCCCCGCAAGTCAGTACACCGAAGATGCGGCAGGGCGCCGCTACCGTGAATCTTCCTTCACCTACCTGATGACGAACCCTACGACGCAGACGGAACTCCCCCCTAACTTACTGACGAGCGACCAGGGGAGGGCCTTTCCGCTGCTCAGTGAACGCCAGGAACATTTTTACGAAGGCGGCGCGACGGCTATGGTCAGCCAGCGGACCACCTTCCAGTACGATAGCATCGGCCAAGTGCTGGTCAAGACCGACTACGGGGACGGCAGCCCGGAGGATGAACTACGTACGGAATTCACCTACCACGATTACGGTGCCACTTACCTGGCCGGGCGGGTAAAATCCATCAAAGTATTTGGTGGCGGCAACCTGCTACGGCACAGCGAGATGGACGTTGATGCGCGGGGCAACGTCCTTCAGCTGAGACGATACCTGAACGAGCAAACGGCTGCCATTCATGATTTTACCTACGATGAATGGTCCAATCTGCTAACGGCGACGAAGCCCGCAAATGCCCGGGGGCAGCGGATGCAGTACTCCTACGTAATTGATTCGGTTGAACACCTGTTTCCGGTCAGGACTACGGACAGTTACGGCTACGTTTCCACTGCCAGCTACGAGTTTCGCTACGGTCAGTTACTGACCGAAACGGACGTAAACGGACATACCGTTAACATTTTACTGGATCAACATGGCCGGGTCAGCGAACGCCGGCTGCCAAAAGATTCTGTTTTCAGCTTCCGGTACACGTATCTGCCGGAGGCGCAGCCCCCCCGGGCAATAACCGAGCGGTATGACCCGGCTACGGGGGAGGCAATTCGTAGCCTTACCTTCCTCGATGGTTCGGGGCGGGTGGTACAGCAGCAGCACTTTGCCGTAGTCGATGGCGCTCCGCAGATGGTGGCCAGCGGGCGGGTACGTTACGATGCCTTTGACCGCCCCGTCTCCGAGGGATATCCACAAACTACGGGCCCGGCTTCCAACGAGCTTTACCCTGCACCTGCGACCGCGCCCAGTAGCCGCACGGCCTTTGACATCCTTGACCGGCCGGTCTCGTTGACCATGCCCGATAATTCGACCAGCACCATGACTTACGGTTTTGCCACCGGGCCGGACGGGCAAACCCTCTTTCAGGAGAAGCTGA
>JAUIIF010000692.1 GCA_030431945.1 Bacteroidia bacterium
TGGCGAACAAAAAGAAGACGTTGCCAAAAAAGTAAGTGAAACCAGTGGCCTGAGCTTAAGTAAGGTGCTGCCACTTATGGCAACACTCGCTCCCATCCTGATGGGAATGCTCGGCAAAACGAAACGCGAGTCCGGCCTGGACGCCGGTGGCCTGAGTGGTGCCCTGATCGACATGGTCACCAAAAGTCAGCGCAACCCTCGGCAAACGGCGCCAGACCTTGGTCTGGCCGGCACTTTGCTGGACAGCGATGGCGACGGGCAAATCATCGACGACATTGCCAGTATCGGCGTAAAAATGCTCGGCGGCTACTTTAGCAAGTAACCTGAGGTCCGGCCCCGTACCGGCCAGTAACACTCTTACTGACCAAGCTGGCACCTAAAGCAAAAGCCCCACAACGCAACCTGGCGTTTGTGGGGCTTCTGTTTTCACCTCCCGGCAAATCAAACGTCACGAAAAACCAGGCCAGGCGGGTGTTCCCTGCCTGAACGGCGCTACCGTAACCTGATTTGCAACGAGCGGCTGCTGGTTTATTTTTCCTCGCGGGTAATGAACTGTTCTTCCCGCTGGCGGCGCGCTTCGCGCTCCCGCAGTTCCTTCAGTTCCCGCGCGTCTTTTTCGCGCTGCTCCTGCTCGTCCATGCCCGCCTGAAGCTCTTTTTCCAGCGTGCCTTTGGCCGTATTGAATTCCCGGATACCTTTACCGATGCCTTTCATCAGTTCGGGGATCTTCTTGCCGCCAAAGAGCAGGAGAATGGCCAGGAATACGACGATCATCTCCGGGCCGAGGAAATTGAAGAGAAAGATGGAATTAAACATGTGCTTATATTTTAGATCGATGCACTGCCGGCAGTTGGTCTCGGAAGGATCGGGATGATAGTTAAACTGAGGGTACAAAAATAAGGGAGAAAAACCAGTTGGTGGGTCGGTTACTCGTAATTCCGTGTACCAAGGGGTAGACATTACCCACCGGGGCCGCGGAATTACGCGCAAATTATTTCTTGAGTCCGATCTGTCGCAGCCGCTCATCCAGGTACTCCCCGGCGGAACTGGGGGGGTAATGTTGCGGATTGTCTTCCGTTACGCAACTTTCGAGTACATCAAGCCGCATTTCCGGACGTGGGTGCAGAAAGAAGGGGATACTCAGACGCGGCTTATGCCATTCTTCACGCGGTGGGTTGACGACCCGGTGCGTGGTAGACTTCAGGTAGTTATTCGTGAGTCGCTGCAACATATCCCCTACGTTAATGACGATTTCATCATTTTCCGGGACGATTTCCTGCCACTCCCCTTCCGCGTTCTGGAGTTGGAGCCCGCCGGCACTTGCTCCTACGAGCAGCGTGATCAGGTTAATGTCTTCGTGTTGCTCAGCGCGGATAGCGCTGGCCGGTTCACTCGTGATGGGCGGGTAGTGGATGGCCCGGAGAATGCTCACCCCATCCTTGGTGTATTCCGCAAAATAGCCTTCCGGCAGGCCCAGGTGTAAAGCAATGGCCCGCAGCAAACTATTGCCTTTTTCCTCAAAGGCACGGTAAAGCTGCATGCCCAGGGTCATGAATTCCGGGACCTCTTCCACCTGCGGGTTGCGGTCCAGTGCATCCATACTGGCCGTTTCCTGGCCAATCTGGAAAAATTCTTTCAGGTCAGCCACCTTGCTTTGCTTGGCCTTTTCCTTACCAAAGGCCGTGTAGCCGCGCTGACCGGCGGCTCCGGGAATCTCCTGCTTCCGTTTTACCTCTTCGGGCAGCGCAAAGAATTTTTTAGCTGCGACGTAAAAGTCATCAATCAGTTGTTTCGGGATACCGTGACCGGTTACCCCAACAAACCCTATTCCGTGAAAAGCATCTCCCAACTGCTTAATGAAAGCCTGACGGGTAGCAGCATCACCCGTTTCAAAATCGGATAAGTTGACGAGAGGAATAGTTCTGGCGGTGGTAGACATACAAGTATGAATTTAACGGAAACAAGATAGGGAAAAGTGAGTAGTAGCTCATCGGCAGCATCGGGTAAGCCCTCGGAAGCCAACCTTTTCCCAACGAAAACGCCGGAGCGGCAGCATGGTTGATCAGCCCGGGTCTTAAGTATGTCAGTAGTAAGGCCTATTTGATCACGACTTCTTCCAGGTACTCCTCCCCGAATTCTTCGTTCAAACGCTTTTTTATCCCTTCCCGGTGCATGAACAACTGATTGCGCAGGGAAGCATTGTTGACGTAAACGTAGAGTTTTCGGTTCCGCACCATCAGGTCCCGGGTGTTTTCTGCCACGTTCTTGCCGAAAAACTTTTCCCACACCAATTTGGTCCGGGCTTTAAAATACCCGGCTTCGTTCCGCTTGTTGCGGAGCAGCTTCATGAAGGCTTCCTTCAGGGGGGTCGGGTCATTCTTGGGGGGCGGTGGCATAGACAACGAGTACTGGTGGGGGCGCGGACGCCGGTGCAAGGTAAGGTTATCGGAGCAGTATCAGATGATCCGGCTTCAGCCTCAGTCCGCCACCTGGCCGTCTTCTACGAGGAAGCGTTTCCAGTCCTTTCCATCCTGCCCCGTCAACAACAACGTCTACCAACCCCTTCAAATGCTCCTCCACCAACTGAGCTGAAAATCGATACTTAATCACTTTTGCGGGAACTCCTGC
>JAUIIF010000693.1 GCA_030431945.1 Bacteroidia bacterium
GCGGGTTTTCAGGGTGTCCCGGTAAGTACCTGACGTGCGCAATTCCCGATTGCCGAGCCGATAGGTGTCTTCTTCACAGATTACGACGGTAGGAAAAGTCTCGACGACTGGCCGGCGGTAGTTGAAGGCGGCGGATACCCGGCAGTCCGTTCCGTCATCAATGACCACTTCGTAACTGGCGTCTACCGGCCGGCGGTTCAGCTGCGCGCCGGTTTCCCCGGCCATGGCGATACCGTTCTGGTACCATTGGTAGGTGACTCCGTTTCTGGGCGGGACGGCCAGCCGGTAGGCCTCGGCGCAGGGTTGGGTGGTGCCGGTAATGTTGAAAGTAAAGGACTCAAAATCGGCCAGCACCAGGTTATCAAAATAGTAGTACAGGCCGACGCTGGCGGGAACGCCCGGGCAGTCCGGCCCGATGGCGATGGCCGCAATATCTTCTTCCGGCGTTACGTCGATGATTGCCTTGACCCACTGCGAGCCGGAGCCGCCGGTAACAAACGTGGATCCCAGCCTCTTCCAGTTCGGCCCGTTGGTGGGGCAGCCCAGGCGGACATCCCCCACGCCGAAGGGGAGGTTAGCACAGTCGGTAGTGCCGAAAAAGGTGATGTTGATATCTGGGGAAAACTGCCGGCTGACGAAGCCGACGTGGAACTCAAACAGGTAACGGTCTCCGGCCACCAGTGGGCTGAGCAGGCAAGCACCGGCGTATTCCTTCCAGTTGGGGGAAGGTGCCTGTTCTTCCATGGAGGCCGGGCGTCCGTCGCGGAAGCCGACCACTCCTTCCCCATCGGGAAAGGGACGTGGTGGCGGGTAATCCGGCCAGCCCTGCCAGCCGCAATCGTGGATCAGGTCAGTGGTAGGTTCGGAGGCCTGGATCCAGACGTCGGCGCAGCCCAGCTGGCTGCGGTTATTGGGGCAGCAGGTCAGGTCTTCGAAAGAGGGGTTGGGGATCAGGGATACTGGTTCGATCACGGCACAGGCGCAATCCGGGTCGTTGAGGTCGATCCATCCGTCGTTATCATCATCGATGCCGTTGTCACAGACTTCCTGGGCCGGCAGGGCCGTCAGGTTCAGACAGCAAAGCAGGAGGCTCGCATAGGAGAGCCAGCGCCGCCGCACCAGTTGAGTAAAATGAAGACCTTTCATGTAAGGGAACTACTAATGCCAAATAAAGGTGATCGCTTGGGATCGCTACGATTACTCCAGCAAATTACAATATCTTCCCGACACCAATTGTCGCACCCATGCAAAGACGCCACTTTCTCCGTACCGGGCTTGCCTTACCCTTTCTGCCACCCGTAGTCCGTACCGCCAAGCGGCGGGTGATACCGCCCCGGCTGCGCGCGGGGGATACCGTTGGGTTGATCACGCCCGGTAGTTTCCTGAGCGACGAGGGCGTGGAAAAAGCGGTGCGGCAGCTGGAGCGTTTGGGCCTGCGCGTCAAAAAAGGACAATACCTGCGGGCGCAGCGTGGATTTACGGCCGGCACGGATGCGGAACGATTGGCGGATCTTCACGCCATGTTTGCCGATCCGGAAGTGAAGGCCATCTGGTGCGGCCGGGGTGGTTACGGGTGCGGCCGGTTGCTGCCGCGACTGGATTTCAAACTCATCAAACGGCATCCTAAAATCCTGATCGGGTACAGTGACATTACGGCGCTGCTGATTGCCATAACGGAGCATACCGGATTGGTGACGTACCACGGGCCGGTTGGCTCAACGGATTTTACGGATTATAACCTGCGGCACCTGCGGGCCGCCCTGCTGGCCGGGGAGACCTACCAACCGATCCTGCGCCCCGCCACCTATCCGGACGAGGGGGTGTATGAAGCGTACACCCTGCGATCAGGGGTTGCCACCGGAACCCTCTGGGGAGGCAACCTCAGCCTGCTTGCTGCCGCCGCCGGAACGGGATATACTCCCCCACTGAAGGATACCTTGCTCTTCATTGAGGAAATTGGCGAAAAGCCTTACCGTATTGACCGGATGCTGACGCAATTGCGTCAGAGCTGGGACCTGGAGCGGTCCGCCGGCATTCTCCTGGGCATTTTCCGGGGCTGCGAAGCTGATCCGGACGACCTTTCCCTCAGCCTGCGGCAGACCCTGACGGATCGTCTGGACGACCTCGGTGTGCCCGTTGCCTACGGCTTCCCAATCGGTCATATCCAGGATATGTGTACCCTGCCAGTGGGCCTGAGCGCCAGGGCGGATATGGATCGGTTGAGGATAACGATCCACGAAGAAGTCGGCTGATTTTCGCTGGTCCCGTCCTACGCTATGGGCATTCATCAATGCCCCCCCCATACCACTACCGAATTGGGTAAACTCTTGTCTACCCTCACAAGAGGCGCCTCTGGAAGCCGTGGTTCCTAAGTTAGCGTGAGACCGTAAATCAGGGTCGATTGAGGAGTAGTCTGCAACAGCCTGAGCAAGATCGTTTGGTGAGATTACCCCGGCGCGAGACTATCCGCTTTGTTCCTTCCCTCCGGCAACCTATCTTTGCCGGCCGTTAAAGCCACGAGCGCTAGCGCCCCCATAGTTCAAGGGATAGAACGTTGGTTTCCTAAACCGAAGATGCAAGTTCGAGTCTTGCTGGGGGCACTTATAAAACAACAATTGTTTTACT
>JAUIIF010000694.1 GCA_030431945.1 Bacteroidia bacterium
GCGTTCCCTTCATCGGCGGCCTGGTGTCCCGGCTGGTCCGCCGGGTGCTAACGACCATGGCGGGTCTGTTTCGTTGGGAGCAACGGGACCTGGCCGCTGCGGAAAAACAAGCAGGAGGCAGTGGAAAAATTCTTCCGATGTACCTCGCCTCGGTTTCCGGTGTCCAGTCAGTAATGGAAAAAATTCTCTCCATCAGCATCCGGGTCATCCAACTTCCCATTGGAATGCTGTTTGGCTTTTTCGGTGCTTTACTGCTGTTGTTCCTGTGGTTAGTTAATTGAGTCTGGCAGGCCCCTGGCCTGCCAAGCTAGAGGTGGAGGGCAATCCACGGGGATCCTTTTACGCCCGACTGCGCTAGGAAGACCATCAGGCAGCTACGGCTGTCCGCCGGTTTTCGCGCCTGGTCAGGTCAGGAAATAAGAGTCATCCTCCGATCCGTTCGCCCATTCTCACGAAGGTTTCCAGGCCGTCACGCGTATTCTGCAACAGATCAGCGTCAATGGTAAAGTGTTTAGGGTCTACTAACACGACCAGGGAAGAGCCACCAAAAGCAAAGTACCCCATTTCATCGCCGGCAGCGCAGGGGGTTTCAGGTTCGTAGGTGTCGATAATGGTGCCGACCATGGCCGCGCCAACCGGCGCCAGGAGCATGTCTCCCTTTTCGCCGGTTCGCAAACAGCAATATTTTCTTTTATTTTCACAAAAAACCCGGGTAAAATTATGGACAAGCGCATGGGGGGAGACTGAATAGTAGGCTCCCTGGATGTCCTTACTCGCGGTAGGGATGCCGGCATAGGGAAAATGGTACCGGTGGTAATCATTCGGAGCCAGGCGCAGGATCAACATTGCGGCCCCCGAGAACTCCCGGGCCAGTGCTTCGTCCTGCAAAAAGTCCGTCAGAGTGAAGGGCTGTCCCTTCACGTAAAACTGATGAACGTCTCCGACCTGCTCAAAAGCGAGGAGACGCCCATCCCCCGGAGAGACCAGGCCACTGGCCACCGGGCGAGCCCCCGGCTTCAGTTTCCGGTAAAAAAAGTCATTGAAAGAGGTGAATTCAGGGAGCGTCTTCTGGGCTTCCCCGAGGTCAATCCCCAGCGATTCCACAAAGTCCGGGATGTTCTTCTTTGACGCAGGAGCATCCATTCTGCGGCCGTACCACGCGGAGATAAACTTCTGCTTCACTAACGGTAGCACGGTGGCCCTGCCCAGCGGATTACCGTACAGGAACTTTATCAATCCTTCAGCCGGCGGTGATTCCGTCTTGATTTTTCCCGTGGAGCGATCAATGTAGCGAATTTGCAAGAGTATGGTATTTGGCTGGCGTTTTGCTAAACGGAGAAATTATTATCGTGGGATGCTGACGGCTTTATACCTTTTTGCCTACACTGCTAGAAAAATACTCCCTCTCGGCGGACGAATCAGGCCGCTACGCGTCCGGTTCGGCCGACGAGCGCTCGCATTTGTCTAGCAGTGTCCTTTTGCCCTGTCCCAAGCAGGCAACGGACTGAGCGCAAATGTAAGTTTTTTAGGAAAGGTGCAGTAAACCCTATCGTGCTGCCAGAGAGAAATGCCCGTTATTTGACGCGGTGCCACCCCGGTGTACTAACCGGGGCGAGTCGTTCTTTCACTTACCTTAGTGCCTCAGGAACAGCGAAAAATATGATCAGTACTTCCCGTTTGCACCTGCGCCCCTGGCGCGATGGTGATTTACCGGCCATGGCCGCAATCAACGCGGACCCCAGGGTAATGGCCTTTTTCCCTTCCGTTCAAACGGAAAAGCAGACCGAGGAATTCATCGGCCGCCAACAGCAGCAACAGCAGGGCCGCGGCTACTGTTACTTTGCCGCCGAACAACGTGCCTCCGGTACCCTGATCGGCTTCATCGGTATTGCTTACCAGGACTACGTGGCCCCGTTTACCCCCTGCGTGGACATTGGCTGGCGGCTCCACCCTGATTTCTGGGGCCAGGGCTACGCCACGGAAGGGGCTGCGGCCTGCCTAGATTTTGCGTTTACAGCATGCCAGCTGACCGAAGTACTGGCGGTAGCCGTGCGTGCCAACCAGCCCTCGATCAAGGTAATGCAACGCCTTGGTATGGCTTACCGGACCAGTTTCCAACATCCAGCGCTAAAGGCATATCCTGCTTTAGCGGAGTGCGTAGTCTACGGCATTCAGCGTCCCGGAAAAGACAGCGGCTAAACATGCCACCGGCTGATGCTGCGGCAGAAAGCCCGCCCGCCTACTGCACCTGCAGCACCCCGCGCATCGTCTGATAATGGCCGGGGACGGTGCAAACGAATTCGTACAGTCCGGGGGTAGCGGGTGCTTCGAAGTAGAGCACTTCTTCGTCCGATGGCTCTACCAACCGACTGTGGTAGAGTACCTCATCGATTTCCGGAATATGGCTTTTAGCAACCCCGGTAAGGCCCATTTCTCCGGCAGCCTTGCCGACTTTATCCCCCATTTTTCCGGAGGTAAGCACAAAATTGTGTTGCATATCGTCCGGATTACGGAAAGTTAGCCGTACCCGGGCACCTGCTTTGACGGTTAAAAAGGTTTGCTTGTACTTCATTCCGGGTGCGGTTTCCAGCAGGATGTCTTCCTCTACTTCGCCGTTCCAGG
>JAUIIF010000695.1 GCA_030431945.1 Bacteroidia bacterium
ATACCGCCATTTACAGCCCTTCCGGCGCTTCGGCCGGTATCGGCTTCAGCATTCCGGTGGATGTGGTCCGTTACGTTGTTCCGGATCTGATCCGCTATGGTGAAGTCCGGCGGGCCAGCCTCGGCGCAGAATTCCGCGAGTTGCGGCAGGGCGCCGGGTTAGCCGTTTATCGCGTTTACCCCCAGGGCCCCGCCAGCCAGAGCGGCTTGCGCGGTCTGGGCCAGGATAATCGTGGTAATTACGTTCTGGGCGACATCCTGCTCGGGGTGAACGGTAAAAAAATCGCCTCCAACACGGACCTCTTTCTGGAACTGGAAAAATTTGAGCCGGGCCAGCGGATTACCCTGAATGTTTTGCGCGATGAGCGGGAAACAAAGGTGGTGGTCGAATTGGGAAGCTCCGTGGAGTAAAATTATTTTTAATTTTATCCCTCATTTCCCGGGTTAACCTTTGACCACGTGTCGGGTAAAGCCCTGGCTCATCGCTTACGCTCCTTACCATGAACTTTATCCCAAAACTTTTCCTGCTCCTTTTTTTGACCATCGGTCTTTCCTGCTCCCTCAGCGCCCAGACGGAAAGCGATTTGCAGACCCTTTACCTGGGTGTCCTGGAACAAATCAGCCTGGAAGGGCGCGTTGACGGCGACGGCGATGTGCAGTTTGAGTACGAAGACAAAACGTATTTCCTGGAGGTAAACGAGTCCGATACCGAATTTTACCGTCTGGCCATGCCCAACATCTGGCCCATCGAATCGGAGCTGGAACGCCTCAAAGTCCTTAAAGCAGTCAACGAGGTCAATAAAACCAAAAAGGTCGCCAAAGCCTACGTCGTAAATGACAACGTCTGGATCGCCGTGGAAATGTTCATTCCCAAACCGGACACTTTTATCAGCTCCCTGGAACGCCAAATCAACGTGATTCAGCAATCCGTAGAACTATTCGTGGAAGCGATGGAGTAGGGGGTTGCGGCTTTCTACCGGGCGGGTGCCCGTTGCTTACCGTGGTCGTTCCACGTAAAATTCCGACTGCTTATCCCATTCCGGCCAGGTTTCGTTATTGGCCAGTTTCAGACCTACCTTAAAGAGTAACTCGCCATCCTGGACGGCCCCGCTCAACGGCCATTCGCCGGGGCGGTACTGATCCGAAGGCTGGTGGTAGCGGGTAGCGACGAATTCATCCTGTTGCTGCCGGGCGTATTCCCGGCCCAGGGTAGCGTGTTCGTAGCCGCCGGTAGCGTAGAGTACCGGTATGCCGGCTTTAGCAAAGTTAAAGTGATCGGAGCGGTAGAAGTATCCTTTTTCCGGTTCCGGATCGGCCTGCACGTAGCGGCCCTGTGCTTTTGCTTCCAGCGTGGCCAGCTCGTCCATGGCCGAGTGTCCGCGGCCGGTGATGGTCAGGTCCTTGGCTTCCCCGATCGGATTGATGCCGTCGATGTTGATGTTAGCGACCGTTTTGGCCAGGGGGAAAATGGGGTTCCGGACGTAATAGTCGCTGCCCCACAAGCCCTGCTCTTCGGCGGTAACGAACAGAAAGACCACGGTACGTGCCGGCGGCTCCTCCAGTTGGGTGTAGGCTTCGGCGATGGCCAGTAGCTGCGCAGTTCCGGAGGCATTGTCCAGGGCACCGTTGTAAATGGAATCCCCGTTCACCGCCGGCCCGATTCCGATGTGATCCCAGTGGGCCGTATAGACCACGTACTCTTCCGGCCGCTCAGCACCCGGGAGGGTGGCGATGATGTTGTGGGACTGATCCCGGCGGAGGGTGTTCTTAACCCCGGTAGTCAGTTGGGTATTCAGTGGGATGGCCCGGAAGTCTGGTTGTGTCGCCAGGCCGAACCACCCGGTGATGTCCGGACGGGCCATGGACAACAGTTCCCGGGCCGCTTCCAGGGTAATCCACCCGGCCACGTCGAGGGTCGGGCTACCATCCTCCTCCAGCGTCAGGCGGGTGCCGGACCAGGAGCTTTCCACCACAAACCAGGGGTACCCGGCCGCCCCTTTCTCGTGAATGATCAGGCAGGCCGCCGCGCCCTGGCGCGCCGCTTCGGCGAATTTATAATCCCACCGGCCGTAGTAGGTCATTTCCCTGCCCTTGAACAGGGTGGTGTCTTCGGTGTAATAACCAGGATCGTTAACCATCACGACGACCGTTTTTCCCGTTACGTCGAGGCCTTCGTAATCGTTCCAGCCGTATTCCGGGGCCACGATGCCAAAACCGGCAAAGACGAGGTCGCTGTTCGCAACGGTGATTTCCTCCTGTTTCTTTTCACTGTAGGTAACGTAGTCCTGGCGGAGTTGCCAGGTCAGCTTTTCCTGCTTAAAGGGCAGGGTAATGGTGGCTGCCGGCGTGCCGGTTATTTCTACCATCGGCACTTCCTGGCGGTAGCTTTTGCCGTTTCCCGGGCTGAGGCCCAGCGCCCGGAGTTCTTGCTCCAGGTACGCCAGGGTCAGCGTTTCGCCTTCGCTGAAGGGCAACCGTCCTCCGTATTTGTCGCTGGCCAGTTCCGCCAGGTGGCGGTCGATGGTCGCGGAGTCAATCAGGGAAACCGTATCCGTTGGGGCCTCTTGCGGGGCGGGGCCGCAGGATGCCAGCAAGAGCAGGAATAAGCAAAGGAAGGGAA
>JAUIIF010000696.1 GCA_030431945.1 Bacteroidia bacterium
AATGATCAGGCCGGCCAGTACGGTATTGGTGATACAACCGCCCTCGCCGCGCACGTAGTAAACGGTGCCATCGACGGCTCCGCCAAATACGTCAAAAGCGTCCGAAGAAGTGCGGCCCACCTCCTGGGTAGCGTTCTCGTCGGCATAAATCACCCATTCCGTGGCGTTGCCCAGGTTACCGTTGATCGTAAGCCGGAAAGGAACGTAGGGGCAAACGGTGGCCGGGAACTGGGACACGATGGGCACGCTGGGTTCGGCACACGCGGGCCAGTCGGCCTGCAGCGTTCCCGAAGAAAAAACGATGTTGTCAATGGCCATTTCTTCCGACGCGGAGTTGCTGTCAAACTCCACCACCAGCTGGACGGTTGCGCCGGCTAATGCCGAAAGGTCTGCGGTTAATTCCCGCCAGGTCTCGTCGTTGAAAATAAGATCATTGGCCGCTTCGAGTAAGACAGTCCGTTGCCCATCCCCCAGGTTTTCCAGGTAAATGGCGATGCGGTCATCCGCACCATCGCTGTTCTCGAAGCTGGTGTTGGCCACGATGTAGGACATGGAAAACATCGTTGCTCCGTCTACAACGACGGGGTTGAACCGGAGTGTGGTCAGGCCATCGGGGTCTTCCAGCACGTAGATGTTGTTGTTACCGCTTGGTGGCGGGTTGGTGGCAAAGTCGATGGTCAGGCTGCCCATGTTATTCTCTGCAGTGTTCGCCACGGTATAATCCACGACGCCGAAGAGCTCTCCGTCGGACAATCCCCCACTCGCCCCGCGGTCCCGCGAGGGGGTATAAGTAACCTGGTATCCCGGAATTGTCCCGACCGTAGCCGCGTTCGGTTGGGTTTGCGGGGCCATGGTGTTCGGTAGAATGTGGGTGGTCAACGGCGAAATCGGGTCGACGTAAAAATTAGCGCCAGGGGTACTGGTACTAAAATCCTGGACAATCTGGGCGGTGAGCAGTCCGCTCGTAAAGAAGGCCAGGCCCAGCAGGAGAGCGATACGGGAAAGTCGGCCGGTGGCCTTGGTAAATACATCAGTGTTGCACATAAAGAATGGTGCTAGGGTGAATAACACCCTGAATCCAACCTACCGGGCTGCTTACCGAAATTACGATGAATGAATCAAAGTCTTGAAAAAATCAGTGTCGGGTAGATGCTTCTCAGAGTGTAAGAAAAAATCGTTTACCCTGCCAAGATAACTCAATAATCTGGTTATACTTCTCTTTTTTGCTAATATTACCATGGGTATTTCTGCCTGAAACCATAGGTGTTTGCCCCTAGTCAGGCATCCTGCTGACAGCAGCAGCCCCCCTGCCAAATTGCTTAGCGAGGGGGGCTGGAGCACACTACTGGACGTTTTCCGATTTTACCTCTCCCCCGCCCTCTCCGCCTCGCTTCGCCTAAGGACTCTGCGGAGAGGGAGGCAAAAAGTGTTCGGTAATGTGGGCGGAAGACAACGTTTATCTGACTAATCGGGTTGCAGCATTTCCCCAGGTGGCACTTTGCTTGCTAGTCAGCGGCTTTAGCCAATGGCTAGCAGGCCGCCAAATCATTATACGCAAGCGTTTTACTGGAGGGAAAACTTTACGGGCAAGTTGAAGCGGACCCGCACGGGCAACCCTCCCTGAATGCCCGGCTTGAATTTTGCACCTTCCTGATTAATGGCCTGGATGGCTTTGACGGCGGCAGCCGTGCAGCCACCTCCTACTTCGCGGACGGGGTCGATATCAGAAATAGTACCATCCTTTTCCACGGTAAAGGAAACGACGACGGTGCCCTGAATGCCATTTTCCCGGGCGAGGGCAGGATAGCCGACCCGTGATTGCACGAAAGACAACAACGCCCGGTCGGAGCAGGCTTTGCGCTCATCTCCCTGCAGGTCAAAACATTCCTGGCCGAAGACCGGCATCCGCTCAGCAAAAATAAGCGGCGTATTGTCCGGCTCGGGTTCCGGTTCCGGAAGCGGCGGCGGCGGGGGCGCGGCCGCAGGTGCCGTGGGGGTTGGCGGAGCCAGGTCGGGCAGTACCGGGTCTGCGGCGCTGATGTCCTGGCTAACGAAAACTTCCGGCTCTATCTCCGGCTCAACCACGGCCTCGATTACGGGTGGCGGCGGCGGCGGCGGCGGCGGCGGCTTGGGAAAGGTGGGGGGTATTTCAACGTCAATAATGTCTTCCAGGTCAACTACGTAGCCGGCGTACACCGGCGGCGGGGTGTACTCCGTCCAGTTGATGGCGAGGAAGCTCGCCAGCAGGGCCACACATAAAGACAGCCGGTGCAGGGGCGTCGTGAAACTGAAAGCAGCGTGCTGGTGGTGTTTTCCCTGAAGATTTTTTCCGTGCAGGTTACGACGGAGCAGGAAGATGGTCAGGATGACCAGGGCGCACAGCCCGGCCAGCCCCAGCAGCACACCGGTGCTGCTGAAAGTAAAGATCAACATAATGGAAGCGGATTTTCAGGTTTTGCACCAAAGCAAAACCGGGGAATGAAATAAGGCTTGCCGGCCGGGCAATCACCCGATAGATGCCAGTAAGATCAGGTCTGGTGGGTGCCATCCCTGACCCGCTTGCTATACCTAAGTCAAAGTGGTTTGGGACTTTTTCACTTGCTATCGCGGCTGCTGA
>JAUIIF010000697.1 GCA_030431945.1 Bacteroidia bacterium
GCGGGCAATGGGACGAAAGTTGATCAAGTGGTCAGTCTTTTAATGTTGTGGACCATTAGCGGAATAATTCTTCCAACCTTTTAATCGCTTGCGGTAAGGCAAAAACGATCACCTTATCATCCAGCTGCAACTGCGTATTGCCGTTGGGGATCAGGGTCTGCTCGCCCCGGATGACCCCGCCGATGAGGGCAGTTTCCGGGAAGTGCAGGTCTTTGACCTTCTTTTTGGTCAACTGATTATTTTTGGTAATCACGTATTCGATCACCTCGGCATCAACCCCGTGTAAGCTCGTTATTGCTTCGATATTACCCTTGCGAATGTAGCGGAAAATACTATTGGCGGCCAGCAGCTTCTTGTTGATGAGGGTGTCCACCCCAATGTTCTGACTGATGTGGATGTATTCCTTGTTCTCTACCTGGGCGATGGTTTTGTACACCCCGTGATTCCGGGCCGTAAGACAGGAGATGATGTTGGTCTCGCTATTGCCGGTCAGTGAAATGAAGGCATCCATGTTGTCGAGCCCCTCCTCCTGGAGCAAATCAATATTGGTGTAGTCCCCTTTGATGACCAGCACGTTGTTGAGTTGTTCGTTGATGTACTGACAACGGCGCTTATTTTTCTCAATGATCGTTACGCTGTAGTCATCCTGCAGTAACCTGGCGGTGGAGATGGCCAGGTCCGTCCCGCCCAGGATCATGATGCTTTTTACCTTGCGGTTCTTTTTGCCGACGAACTCCTGTACCAACTGTTGCCTTTCGGGTTTGGTAATGAAGTAAATGTGGTCGGCCCGCTGCAACTGGGTGAAACCACGGGGAATAATGGTCTTATGACCGCGGAGAATTGCAATGGGATGAAGGTTCACCTTTGCTTCGAGGTGGTCGATATCACTTAAGCGTACCCCGACGAGCGGGGAGTCGTCATCCAGCGTAATGCCCAGCAGGGAAAGTTTTCCGTTTTCAAATTCAAAGATGTCCGTAAAGGAGCACTGCTTGATCAGCCGTTCAATTTCATCGGCCGCTAATTTTCTGGGACTGATGATCTGGTCAATGCCCAGGGAACAAATGGTGCCCATGTGCTCCGCACACATGTATTCCTCATTGTCTACCCGGGCGATGACGCTGCGGCACCCCAGTTTCTTGCTGATGATGGCCGCCATCATGTTGGTCTTCTCCGAGGTGGTGACGGCCAGCATCAGGTCAGCATTGGCCACCCGGGCCTGCTGGAGTACAGCCATACTGGTTGCGTCGCCACGAACGGTCAGCGCGTCAAGGTGAGAGCCGGCGTAGTCAAGTACTTCCTGGTCGTTATCGATCAGGGTAATATTCTGGTTTTCGGTGACGAGCAGTTCGGCTAAATGGAAGCCGACGTCGCCAGCACCGGCGATGACAATATTCATACAAGTACGTCTTGTTTGCTAAGACGAGGCAAAGGTCGGTAATGTTTAGAACTTAGACGGAACGTATTGCCGTTCAGCGACCCGCATTACGCGCCTCCCCACAACGGGTAGAGCGGTGATCCGGATCGACTTCTATACCGTACCCGTGTACAACAACGGTTCGCTACGGTTCCGGGTCGCTCTTGCTCCCAATCGTTTTTACCACGGGGGGCATTTGTTTATACCTGGGCCGGAGTGGGCCTCCCCAGCACCGGCCGGTAACCGGAAATCAGGGCTTTGCTGAGGGCCGGGAGCCTGCCTGCCGTAGCGGGCAGGGTTTCAGTTGTGCAAATTGTTCTGCACACGTGCCGTACCTTGTCGAACCCCGTAGGACCGGATGGAATATCCGGAAGTACGTTTAGCGCCGACCTGAGGTCAGCGTTTTCACCACCCGCAACAGGTAACCCGCCGGCGCCATGGAAAAATCTCACAAAATCCTCAACGACCCCGTCTACGGCTTCGTCAGTATTCCCTACGGGATACTATTTGACTTGGTGGAGCACCCCTACTTTCAGCGATTACGCAGCATCAAGCAAGTCAGCCTGACGCATTACGTCTACCCCGGGGCTTTACACACCCGTTTTCATCATGCGCTGGGGGCTTTGCACCTGATGGGGGAGGCTGTGGACAGCTTGAAGAGTAAGGGCGTGAAAATTAACAAACGAGAAGCCGAGGCCGTCAAAATAGCCATCCTGCTCCACGATATTGGACACGGCCCTTTTTCCCACACCCTGGAACACACCCTGATTGAAGCCCACCACGAAGAACTTTCCCTCCATTTCATGGAGCGGCTGAACGCTGAATTCAACGGTCGGCTGGACCTGGCCATCCGCATCTTTAAAGGGGAATACAAGAAGCATTTTCTCCACCAGCTCGTCACCGGCCAGTTGGATATGGACCGGATGGATTACCTCAACCGGGACAGCTACTTTACCGGCGTCAGTGAAGGGGTAATTGGTTACGACCGCATCATTAAAATGTTGAACGTAGCCGACGACCGGCTGGTCGTTGAGCAGAAAGGAATTTACTCCGTCGAGCGCTTCCTCACCAGCCGCCGGATTATGTACTGGCAGGTGTACCTGCATAAAACAGTGGTGGCCGCAGAGCAAATGCTCATCCTGGTGCTTCAGCGGGCCCGGGATCTTACCCGGGCGGGAAAATTCGTCTGGGCACCA
>JAUIIF010000043.1 GCA_030431945.1 Bacteroidia bacterium
AACTGGTAGGATCAGGCGGACTTTATTCATGCCGTTTTTGTTGTTCCCGGGCCCTGATCCAGCGCAATGCCAGCAGTGCTGCAGGACCTACCATACTACCGTGATCAAAGCCATCCAACTCGTGCAGCTCAACGTGTTGATGTCCGGAGAGCTGGAGCATTCGCCAGAAATAAGCGTTTTCTTCGTAGCGGCCGAACAGCTCCAGTTCCCGGTCACCGGTAATCAGCACAATAGGCAGCCGGCTGATGCGTAAATGATGCAAGGGGGCAAATTTGTCTACCAGTACATTGTTCCAGTCCAGGCCGCGTTCTTTGCGGGGCGTAAAGTGGGTGATGGTATGGCCGCTGAAAGGTAACAGCCCGGCGAGGCTGTCGGGGGGCTGTCCGTGCGCCGCCAGGTAAGTTGTATCCAGGCCGATCATGCTGGTCAGGTAACCACCGGCGCTGTGTCCACTGACGTAAATACGGCGGGGGTCGCCGCCGTATTCGCTTATGTTGGCCATCACCCAGGCCACGGCCGCGGCTGCGTCTTCGGTGTAGGTAGGGTTCGCTACCTGCGGGTGCAGGCGGTAGTTGGCCGTCGCTACCGCAAGGCCCTTATTTTTCCAGGCGTCGACAAAGTGCTTATTACCAAATTCCAGTCCGCCGCCGTGGAAGTAGACAATAGTAGCGAAGCCGGTACTGTCGGTCGGGTAGTAAAGATCGAGTTTACAACGCTCTTTTGCGTAACTGTCCGTGCTCGCTGGCCGGTAGGAAATGTCATTTACCGTCTGGTAGTTTTTTTGGGCGCGGACGCAGGTGCCATAAAGGGTAAGTAAGAGGCAAACAAAGAGAAGGGGGTGGCGGGACATGTCGTTGCAGCTTGAGCAGATGTAGAGATGAACAGCAAGGTAAGGAATGTGAGGCAAGCTGCGTTGGTAGCCCGTGGCCACAAGGCAATCGCAATAAGCGAGCGCGCAGCAGCCCGGAAAGGAATCAGCTCATTCCCCGCGCCTGCGGCCGACGAGCGATCTTGCGATTGCCTTGCCCGTAGTCATGGGAAACAACCTTGCGGCCTATCGGTTAAACCCGGCCACGTACGTTGCCTCCCTTAATGCCATGATAAGGGTACTGCAGACGACATCGGTGTTGAGAAGATTGGCGGAGAAAGAAAATACGGGGGTGGGGTGTTCAGGTAAATATGGAGAAGTCCATATTGGCTCCAGGATGAGGACTTCGAAGAAAGTCCATTTTGCACCTTATTTTAGCTACATGAAGTACCTCTTTTTACTCCCTTTCTTACTTTTTCTTGTTGCTTGCAGCAACCCCACTAAAAATACTGACGCAGCAGTTACGGTAGAAACGGGAACAGAACTCTCCGCCACGAACTCCCCTCCCACCACGAGCTCCGCCTCCGCAACGCCGCCCACTTCTACTGCCGCACCGGCTGATGAAAACGAAGAATTTTTGGGTAGCTGGGTAGGTTACTTTCGCAAGGACACCAAGAATGAAGGAGAGTTTGATGAACGAACCGTCTTCGTTGACGAAGGCTTTATCTGGAACCGGGAGAACAAAATCAATCTTTCCATCGATCAGATCATCGGCGACTCCGTCATCGGCCACAGCGTGGTGGCCGGGAATGACCGGCCTTGCTACGGACGCATGGGCCGCGATCGTATCGCTGATCCTATGACCTTCGTGCTACGGGAGCCGGGAGACGACAAGTACGACGGTGTTTTCCGTTTTTATATCGAAGCCGGCGAACTGGTAGGTACCTGGGAAGCCTACCGCGACCTGAGCGTCAAGCACCGCCGCTACAAACTGGAAAAGAAAACCTTCTCTTATAACCCCAACCAGGAATTGGAGCAGGCCAACGTCTTCGTGGATTGGACCAAGAAGGTCGAAACCAAGATAGAGGAAGATTTTGGTGACGGTGAATTCTACGAATGGATGCAGGCAGAATACGCTTCTGCCACCCCGGCTATTTATGACATAAATGCTTCCAATCGACTGCTCACCAAGGCGGAAGTCGAAAACCTGAAGAAAGGCGACCTGACCATCATTCGCAACACCATCTACGCCCGGCACGGTTACTCTTTCAAGAACCGTCCGCTAAGGGTATTCTTTGACGCTCAACCCTGGTACATTCCCATTCATACCGACATCCGGTCCGATTTCACCGAACTGGAAAAGAAAAACATCAAACTGCTGCTCACTTACGAGAAAAATGCCGCAGAATACTACGATTCTTTTGGCCGTGGATAAACCTGCAGGGGGAGCTCAGCCCCGGCTGTTCTCCTTGATCTTATTGGTAGCCTTTGCTTACTTCACGTATCTGATGGCCCTCATCACCTGGCAGTACGTGCCCCTTGATTTTAACGCCGCCTTCCTCCGCCTCAAAAGTGCAGAAATCCGGCTACCCTACTACCAATGGGCTTTTTTCGGCCACGTTTACACAAGTATTTTTGTGCTCCTGCTGGGCGGCGTCCAGTTTATCGGTACCGTCCGTCGGCAGTGGCCCCGTCTGCACCGCAAGGTGGGTAAAGTGTACGTGGGGCTCATCCTGCTGGTGGCTGCTCCGGGGGGACTCATCATGGGGGTACACGCCAACGGAGGCTGGAGCGCCCAACTCAGTTTCTGCCTGCAGGCCGTGCTGTGGCTGCTCTTTACCTGGCATGCGTACACCCGGGCCCGAACCGGAGACTGGCCGGCGCACCGGGCCTTTATGCTGCGCAGCTTTGCCCTCACCTTGTCCGCAGTAACCCTCCGGCTCTGGAAGTGGGGCATCGTTGCCATACTGGCACCGCCCCCGATGGACACTTACCGCGTGGTCGCCTGGCTGGGGTGGCTGGGTAACTTGCTGGTCGTCGAAATATGGCTGTGGAAAACTACGGCTAAAGCTTAGTCCACTTTTCTGTTCCCTTGCTGTTGGCAACGACCTTTTCTACGAAGACCATACCGCGCAGCCCGTCGTGCACCGTCGGGAAGTCAGTGTGCAAGGGATCCGGCTCCGTTCCGGCCAGTCTGGCCTGTACACACTTGGCAAAATTCCTGTAAATATTAGCGAATGCTTCCAGGTAGCCCTCCGGATGGCCGGCGGGTACGCGGGCTGCTGCCATCGCCGCTGGAGAAAGCGTGCCGACATTGGTGCGCAAATGTGTGGCCGGGCCTTCCAGTTGCTTCACAATTAAGGTATTAGGTTCTTCCTGATGCCATTCCAGCCCCCCGGTCTCCCCCCAAATACGAATGTTGAGCCCGTTTTCCTCTCCTACGGCGATCTGGGAACAGTGTAATACCCCCTTTACCCCTTTCTCCATCCGGAGCAGAATGTTGGCATCATCATCCAGTCGCCTTCCTTCCACGAAGGAGGTGAGGTCTGCACATACTTCTGTGATCTTAAGGCCGGTAATGTACTCCGCGAGGTTCTCGGCGTGGGTGCCGATATCGCCCATGGCACCACCCATTCCTGATTTAGCCGGATCTACCCGCCAGGCAGCCTGCTTATGGTCTCCGTCTTCTTTTTTGGTGGCCAGCCATCCCTGCGGATACTCCACCACTACTTTGCGGATTTTTCCAATCTTTCCTTCCCGAATCATATCCCGGGCCTGCTTTACCATCGGATAGCCGGTGTAGTTGTGGGTCAGGGCAAAAATCAAGCCGCTTTTTTCAACCAGGTCAACCAAAATCCGCGCCTCGTCTACACTGAAAGTGACCGGCTTGTCGCAAACTACGTGGAAACCATTCTCCAGGGCCAGCTTAGCCGGGCCGAAATGAACGTGGTTGGGCGTCACAATGGAAATGAAATCCATCCGGACGTCTTCCGGTAACTCCTTCTCCTGCAGAATCATCTCTTCGTAGCTGCCGTAGACCCGGGAGGGGTCAAGGAAAAAATCTTCGCCACTCAACCGGCTTTTTTCCGGATTGGAGCTGAAAGCACCACAAACGAGTTCAATCTGTTGATCAATGGCTGCCGCAATGCGGTGTACACCACCAATAAAAGCACCCCGGCCACCGCCGACCATTCCCATTCTTATTTTTCTGGACATCTGTCGTTCTATTTTTCGTTAAGTGCGATAATACGGAGGAATATAGTAATCTGGTAATGGGCGGCTGTTCTCCTGCTCAAAAACCCTGTCTGCACCAGCGGCCGCGCCCAAAAAAGCCGGCGGATACCCTAGGTCCTCTGCTCGTCCCGTAAATTTGCCCCGCCACCACCGGCTGAATGTTAACCTGCTGATCCAAAAATAACCCGACTACCGTACCCCTCCGCCTATGTATTCTTCTTCCACTACGCACCGCGTTCGTTACGGCGAAACCGACCAAATGGGCTACCTGTACTATGGCCGGTATGCCTTACTGTACGAGATCGGACGGGTGGAAATGCTGAGAGACCTTGGCCTGAGCTACGTGGAGATGGAAAACGAGAAAAGGGTGATGATGCCCGTCATGAGCCTGCAGCAACGCTTCGTACGCCCGGGGCGCTATGATGAACTATTGATGATTACTACTACCTTGCGTAAGTTGCCCGTCGATACGATCACCTTCCACGTCGAAATTCGCAACCCTCAGGGGAAATTAGTAAACGGTGGGTCCGTAAAATTGTGTTTCGTCGATATGAATACCGGCAAGGCGGTGCCCGCACCGGACTATCTGCTGGAAAAACTACGGCCTTATTTTGAAGCGTAAGCTGCCTTCTTTTGCTGTAATTAAAAGATACTTTGCCCGCCATCCGGTTTGGGTAGGCCTGCTGAAATATGCCAAGGAAAACTCCTTCATCGGCTTTCATGGCGTGCCGATCTACGATGTGATCGTTTTCGTGATTCACGAGGTGCAGCGCGATGACCTGTTCACCCGCGCCAATAGTGTGGCCTTCAGCTTCTTCCTTTCCCTCTTCCCCTCACTCCTGACCATCTTTACTTTATTACCCTTTGTCCTGGACGTATTGGTGATTTGGTACCCGGCCATTGGCGATTTCAATGCGACCCTCGACGAAGAGATCAGCCAGGTAATGCCCGGTCAGGCCGGGGAATTCGTGCTGGTCTTTGTGCAGGAGATTACCAACAGCCCCCGGATCGGACTGCTTAGCTTCGGTTTCCTACTCGCCATTTACTTCTCCAGCAACGGGATGCTGGCCCTGATGTCCGCTTTTGAAAAAAGCTACGTAAAGACGTTCAAGCGCCGGAATGTATTTAAGAAACGCCTGGTGGCGGCCGGGCTGACCCTCTTGATCGGTCTCTTCATCGCCGGAAGCACCCTTTTTGTCATCCTCGGCAGCTCAATCATCAACTGGATGACGGAGGTATTGCACCTCGGCAGCTTCGCCACCTTCCTGATCAGCGCGCTGCGCTGGTTCATCATGCTGGCACTTTACTACGTCACCATCGGCTCCCTGTTTCGCTACGGGGCTTCCACCCACAAAAAATTCAGCTACTTCAGCCCCGGTGTAACCCTCGCCACCGTGCTGTCTCTGGCCACTTCCGTAGCCTTCAGCTTTTACATTGATGGCTTCGACCGGTATGACACCTACATCAAATTTTACGGCTCCATTGCCACGATTATTATCGTAATGCTGTGGATGCAGCTGAACGCCCTGATCCTGATCATCGGTTTTGAACTGAATGCCGCTATTGCCGTAAAAAGAGACCTGACGCTGGTGGAGGAAGAGTAACGCCGCCGCCCCCGCCCGGCGCCGGAGATCAGCCTCTTTTTCAGGTGGCCGCTGCGCTTAAAAGGTAGATTAAGACAAATGCAGGCGGCTCTTCGACCAACAGCCATTTCCCGTTCGGCTTTTTTCACAAGTTTAACCGTTCTTGCAATAGCTTAACAAAAACACCATGATTACCATCCTCTCTTACGTTGCCCTAACCGCCGGCGGTATCCTGATACTGCTCCTCTTGTTATCGCTGCTGAGTGGGCTGGATCTCGACCTGGACGTGGACACCGATGCTGGTGGCGGACTGGGAGCCGTGAAAAGTGTGCTGACCTTTTTTGCCGTAGGGGCCTGGGTGGTACGCCTGGTGTTGCTTACGGAAGCAAATCCCATTACGGCTTTTTTAGTGGGCGGGCTCGCAGGTGCAGTGGGAGTATGGATACTGAGTTTGCTCCTTAAATTCCTGTTGTCCCAGCAAGCCTATGTCAACTGGTCTCTGGAAGATGCCATCATGGAGCAGGGAACGGTTTACTTGCGCATCCCCGCCGCCGGCGAGGGGCTCGTGCAGGTTTCCGTTAAGGGCACTAAGCGGGAGCTGAAGGCCCGCTCCTTACTCGAAGAAGACATTCCCACCGGAGCATCCATCGTGGTGGATGACATCGGGGCCGATGGCGTCGTCGTAGTCAGCCCCACCAATTAATCATCAGGCGAGGTAAGGTTTTGCCCGCCGCTGCAATCAACATAAGAACGAACGTCACCCTGCAGCAGAACCGCAAGCGTCGTACGGAAATGGAACACCCGCATTAAACCCTTAAACTTCATTAACACCCTTTTCACCATGTTAGAACTAGTAGGAGGCATTGTCCTCATCATTGTCCTTTTTATTTTTTTCCTGGTCAGTCGCTACAAGCGTTGTCCTTCGGATAAAATCCTCGTCGTCTACGGTAAAACCGGTGGCGGGGCTTCGGCGAAATGTTACGCCGGGGGGGCAGCCTTTGTCTGGCCGGTAATTCAGGATTATCGCTACCTCGATCTTACCCCCCTGAGTATTGACGTAAACCTGAAGGACGCCCTCTCAAAGCAAAACATCCGGGTGAACGTGCCCTCGCAGTTCACCGTAGGTATCGGGGAAGACGAAAACCTGATGCTGGCCGCTGCCAATCGCCTCCTGTCCCTGACCCGGGAGCAGGTCGCTCGCCTGAGCCAGGACATCATTATGGGCCAAATGCGTCTCGTAATCGCCAATATGGACATCGAGGAGCTGAATACGGACCGCGACAAGTTCGTAAGCTCCGTTTACTCCAATGTCGGCGAAGAATTGCATAAAGTCGGGCTCCGCCTGATCAACGTAAACGTAACCGACATTCAGGACGAGTCGGGCTACATCGCCGCCCTCGGCCAGGAGGCCGCCGCCCGTGCCATCAACGAGGCGGAGGTCAAAGTCGCCCAGGAGCAGCGGATCGGCAGCATCGGCCGGGCTGAAGCCCTGCAGGAGCAGCGGACCAAAGTCGCGGCCCTGACGGCCCAGGCTGAAATCGGTGAAGCCGAAGCCGCCCAGGAACAACGGATCAAGATCGCCGATGCGAACAGCCGGGCGATGATCGGGGAGGCTGAAGCCGCCCAGGTACAGCGGATCCAGGTAGCAGATGCCACCTCCCGTGCCGAAATCGGGGAAGCCAAGTTCAACGCCGAAGCCCAGGAAGGTAAAAACGAAGCTGCGGTGAAGATTGCGGAATCCAATGCGGCCCGCGACGTAGCCCTGGCCGAAGCCAACCGCCGCGCCGAAGCAGCCCGGAAGGTCGCTCAGGCCAAAGCCGAGGAAGAATCCTACAAAGCACAGGAAGCAGCCGAGCGTGCCCGTGCCCTGAAGGAAAAAGCCGAGAAAGAAGCAGAACAGGTCGTCCAGGCAGACATCGAGCGCCAGATGGCCGTTATCGCCGCGCAGGCGCAGGCCGAAAGCCGCCGCGAAATTGCGAAAGGTGAAGCGGATGCTGCCCTGGCCAAGTACCAGGCGGAAGCCCAGGGTATGGAAGAATTACTCAAGAAGCAAGCTGAAGGTTTCCAGCAACTCGTGCGGGCCGCCGGTGGTGACGCCCAGAGCGCCATCAACTACCTGATGCTCGATAAACTGGAGGCGCTGACGAAGATTCAGATCGAAGCCATCAAAGACGTGGAGATCGACAAAGTCATCGTCTACGACAACGGCAGCGGTCAGGGCGTCGGCAACTTCGTCTCGGGCCTCTACGGTATGGTGCCCCAGCTCAACGACTTCCTGAGCCAGAGCGGGATGACCCTCCCCAAAGGACTGGTACAGCAACAGGCCGTAGACCAGGCCAAAACCAGTGATGCGGAGACGGAGGAAAAACCCGCCGAGCCTAAGAATTAGAGTAGTTTGATTCGTAGTTTATTATGTAGGCCCGCCTTTCCTGTCCAGGAGGGGCGGGCTTTTAATTTGCCGGTTTTACCTTTTTTTGGCACCAGCGGCCGCGCCCCGTTACGCAGGTGTTACTAATTGAGCAACGGAAGCAACTTTAGCGCCCCCGTCAGGTGTTTTCAGTAGCAAACCCACTTACCCTATGCCCAACCAACTTTACCAGACAAAAGGCCGCGATTACCGGAAGTTCCGCATCACGCCTGAGGCGTTGCTGGTGGAGCATAAATCGATCGGCCGTTTTGACGGCTACAAACTCACCTGGGAAGAAGTCGACTTTGATGCCGTTGTCCGTGGCCGTGCTTTCGACGTCCGGAAAATGATCCTGCTGGGCAGCGTACTCCTGAACACGATCTTCGCTTTCTGGGTCGTTTGGCTCCTGTGGGAAGGCATCCGTGATACCTGGTGGTTCATCATCGCAGCGGTCCTGGCCGCCGGGGCCTTCGTGGTGCCGGTACTACGCCTGGCGAAGCAGGAACGTAACCTGGTCCTGTACGGTGAAGCCAACGTCACCTTCTACTACCGCCCCACTGATGAGGAAGCCGTGGATGCGTTCATCAAAAGCATGAAGGCCGCCCGGAATAAATACCTCCGGGAGCGCTTTTTGCAGCTCGATGAACTGTTGCCGCTGGATGACCAGGTCAAAATGGTGCAGCAACTCTACCTCAATAAAATGATCAGTCGGGAAGACCTCGCTTCCGTGATGGAAGAGGTGAAAATGCGGCGGTTGTTTGAGGAGTGATTACCGGGTGCGGGTTGCGGGTTGCGAGTTGCGGGTTGCGGGTTGCGGATTTAGGGAAATGCTTTCCCGCGCTCGCTTCACGAAATCCGCTTCACCTCCGTCTTATCACCAATCCGGAAATCCTCCGGCGTAGTGCCTTCCAGACCGGTCATGGCCAGCAGGCCGGGCATTTTACCGGTTTCCAGGCTGCCGAGGTCACCGTCAAACTGGAGGGCTTCCGCACCGTTGATGGTGGCCCAGCGCAGCAGGGCGTCGAAGGGGACGTAGCTCTGGTACTTGCTGATGGTCCGCAATTCTTCCAGGATGGAGAGTTGCCAGTTGGAGGTCAGGCTGTCCGTGCCGACGGTGACTTTGGCCTCCGCAGCCAGGAAAATATCGTACCGCGGCAAGCGGTTTTCAATGTAGAGGTTAGCGTTGGGGCAGGTGGCAAAATACACGCCCTGCTGGCCCCAGGCGGTGGCCGCCTGGATGCCTTCCGCCGTCGTCAGGGTGTTATGGACAAAAATCGTCCGTTTGCTGGGGTCCAGGTGCTGCAGCGCGTGAAAAATCGAACCCTTACCGGTAGCTTCGAAACCTTCGATGCTGGCCCCGAAACCCCGGAAGAAATCGAAGAAAGGCCCGGTGCCGGAGCGGAAAAGCTCGTCTTCGGCGGGCGTCTCTTCGCTGTGGATGGACACGGTTTCGTTGCCGTCATTCAGCCCGTTGATGAGCTCGTAAAGCGGGTTGCTGACGGTGTAGGGGGCGTGCGGGACGGCACTTTTGGCGTTGCCATCCAGTGCCCCTGACTGGCCGTCGTAGACGGTCCGGTAACCGTCGAAACTTTCCTGCGCGCGTGCGGGTTGCAAAAAGTCGAACATCTCTACGAAGGTGTAGTACCGGATGTTGCTGCGCCGTTTTACGGCGGCGGTGTCGAGCTTGTTACTGATGTCCCCCACGGCCTGGATGCCTTGTTTCCACATGTAAGCGTCCCATTTTTCAATGGCGGCATCTATTTCCGCCTGGGGCATCTCCCGCAGCGTCACCACGTCGACCAGAAAAGGCAGTAACGTTTTACCCGTCTGACTCTTACCCGCCAGATGACTAAGCTCCAGGTGACAGTGTGTATTAATGAAGCCGGGAATCAGAATGCCTTTGTGCTGCCTGGGCGCAGCCGCAGGTGCAGTGTAATCAGGACTGGCCGGGTCAAGGATCTCCACAATTTTACCGTTGTCGTCCAAGCCGATGATGCCGTTCTTAATGGGCGCAGCGGTGATGGGGTAGAGGTAATCGGCGGTGTGGAAGGTCATGATAATGGGGGTTATTCTTTTACGGCAATTGAACCTGGACACAAAAGTAGTCAGGGATTGCTGATTAGACTATTAATGGCGTTTTTCGCCCGGTAGCAACAAGCCGCTGACTTCCGGAGCTACTGCTGAATTCATTTGTTGAGGGGCCACGGACCAACCTCCAGCGCCTCATATTACTTTAGTAAACGATCTTTGGAGAAAGCTGCTTGCCTCGACGCTCGCTTCAAAATCCTTTTTTGTTAGCCTTATTTACTCGAAAAGTATACCATGCAAAACCTCTATTTTTCCCTCCTGCTATTCGTCGGCCTTCTCTCTGCCTGCCGCCAGGAGCCGGCTCCAACAACCTCCACTGCACCAGCGGCCGCGCCCACCGAAACGGTGGTGGCAAAGGAGCGCCAGGCCCCCGATCAGCTATTCGGTGAGCTTTTCCGCCGCGTCCAGATGGAGCGCGTTTTTGCTGACGGCAAAACCTTCGTGGATATGGTGCCTCAGGCACCGCCAGAAGAGATTATGGCTGCCTATACTAAGGCCAGCGATCTGGAAACCTTTGCGTTGAAACCCTTTGTGGAAGCGTACTTTGCTCCCCCGCTGCAGCCGGAAACCGGCTGGACGAGCGACGATCAGCGCTCCATCACCGAACACATCAACGCCCTGTGGCCCGTGCTGACCCGAAAAGCCGGGGCCGATGAGGGGGCTGCCGGAAGCCTGTTGCCGCTGCCCAATGACTACATCGTGCCCGGCGGCCGCTTCCGGGAAGTGTATTACTGGGACAGCTATTTTACCCTGCTCGGATTACAGACCGCCGGCAAGCAGCAACTCGTTCGGAATATGGTCGAGAACTTCGCTTACCTGATTGACGAAGTAGGGCACATCCCCAACGGAAACCGAACGTACTACCTGACGCGGAGCCAGCCCCCTTTCTTTGCGCTGATGGTGGAAGTACTGGCAGAGATGGAAGGGGAAGAAGTGTACCAGGAATTTATGCCGCAACTCTTGGACGAGTACGACTTCTGGATGAAAGGAACGGTAGCCGTAACGCCAACGAACACTGCCGTTGATCACGTCGTACGGATGCCGGACGGCAGCGTGCTTAACCGCTACTACGACGCCGGAGACCGGCCCCGGGCCGAATCTTACCGGGAAGACGTACTCGCCATTCGGGAAAGTGGACGGGACAGCCAAACAGTCGCCCGGCACCTCCGTTCCGGTGCTGAATCTGGTTGGGACTATTCCGCCCGCTGGTTTGCCGACGGCAAAAATATCAGCTCGATCATTACCACGGACATCGTTCCTCCGGACCTGAACAGCTTGTTGTGGAAGTTAGAGAAAATCATTGCTGAGAAGCACGTTGACCCGGCGGAACAACGGCGTTTTGCAGACCGTGCAGCGGCACGGGCCGAGGCAATACATAAGTACCTGTACGATGAGACTACGGGCTTTTACCAGGATTATAACCGGGTAAAAGGCAGCGTAACGGGTTACCTGACGCTGGCGGGTGTTTATCCTTTATTCGTCGGGTTGGCGGACAATCGCCGGGCCGCCGCCGTGGGGGACGTCATTGCCGAACGTTTTCTCGCGCCCGGAGGCGTCCGCACGAGCCTGGTGAATACTGGTCAGCAGTGGGATGCCCCCAACGGCTGGGCGCCGCTGCAGTGGATGACTTATCAGGGGTTGAGAAACTATGGGGAAAATTCCGTCGCCCGTCAGATCAGGGATCGCTGGATGGCCAATAATGAGCGCGTGTACGAAAACGTCCGGAAACTGGTGGAAAAGTACAACGTCGAAGACATCACCCTGGAAGCCGGGGGCGGAGAATACCCGGTTCAGGATGGTTTTGGCTGGAGCAACGGCGTTTACCTGCGGCTGGCTGCCGAAGAATAAGGCGACATTCAGCGACCAGCCGCTGCCAAATCAGGCACCGGTAATTTTTCTCAGGATTACAGTTTTCCTCTGTTTCCCCACAGGAATCCGATGCCCGCCAGCGCAACGGCTACGGAGATTAACGTTGCCGTCAGGTTGCCGTAGAGGTAGAAGCCGGTCGCGAAGAGTACGGAGTATACGGCAATGGCACCAATAAACACTGCCCCGATCCGTAAGGTCAGGTTTTCGTCCTGGGCCACAGCTGCATCAGATGGGAGGGCGGCGGCCACCGGGGCCCAGCCGGGCCCGGCCGGGTGGATTTTCCGGTAGAAAGACTGGAGAACGGACATTTCGGTTGGTTGGGTCAGGAAGGTTACCAGTAGCCAGCCGATGGTGGTAATACTGATGCCAAGTAACAGTTTCTGGTGGTCCAGCAGAACCGGAAAGCCCAGTGGTTCGTAGCCAAATTCCAGGAACAGGGCTACGGCGAAAGAAATGGCCATGCCGGCAATTTCGGTGTAAGCGTTGATGCGCCACCAAAACCACCGCAGGATGAAGATGAGGCCCGTCCCCGCGCCAATTTGCAGGAGGATATTGAACGCTTGCAGGGCATTGGATAGGGCCAAGGCGAGGATGGCTGCGAAAACCATCAGGAGGACGGTAGAGATTCTTCCAATGTTGACGAGTTCTTTTTCCGAAGCCTCCGGCTTGATGAAGCGCTGGTACCAGTCGTGTACCACGTAACTACTGCCCCAGTTGAGGTGGGTGGAGAGGGTGGACATCAGGGCGGCAATCAAAGACGCAATGACAAGGCCAAGTAAGCCTTTGGGTAAGTAGCTGAGCATGGCCGGGTAGGCGAGGTCATCATTGACGACGCTGGCGTCTACGTTTGGAAAGGCAGCCTGGATGCTGGCCAGGTCAGGGAATACAATCAGGGAGGCCAGGGCAATGATGATCCAGGGCCAGGGCCGCAGGGCGTAGTGGAACACATTAAACAAAAGCGTGGCGCCTACAGCGTGCTTCTCGTTTTTAGCCGCCAGCATGCGCTGGGCGATATAGCCACCGCCACCGGGTTCTGCTCCCGGGTACCAGACGCTCCACCACTGTACGGCGATGGGGACGACGAAGAGGGGGACGTAGACTTCCGGGTTGTCGAAGGACGGTATCAGGTCCAGTTTGTCCGCTACGTTTGCGTGTGTGAAAAGGGCATCCAGCCCGCCGACCTCGGGGAGGTTCAAAATGTAAATGGCGGCCCAGATGGCTCCGATCATGGCGAAGGAAAACTGGACAAAGTCCGTAATCACCACTCCTTTGAACCCGCCGAGGGCAGAATAGGCAACGGTAACCACGGAGACGAGCAGTACCGTCGTAATCGGGTCCATTCCCAACAGAATGCCGGCAATCTTGATTCCCGCCAGGCAAACGGTGGCCATGATCATGACGTTAAAGAACACCCCCAGGTAAATGGCCCGGAACTGGCGCAGAAAACGTGCGGGTTTGCCGCTGTACCGCATTTCGTAAAACTCCAGGTCAGTCATGACGCCAGAGCGCCGCCACAGGCGGGCGTAGACGAATACCGTCAACATGCCCGTCAGCAAAAAGGCCCACCAGGCCCAGTTGCCCGAAACACCGTTTTTGCGGACAATGTCCGTTACCAGGTTCGGCGTATCAGCCGAAAAAGTAGTAGCTACCATTGATACCCCGAGCAGCCACCAGGGCATATTACGTCCGGAAAGGAAGAATTCTTTGGTAGAATCTCCGCTGCTGCGGCTGGCATATAAGCCAATACCCAATGAGACAAGGAAAAAGGCGGCAATGATGCCCCAGTCTAAATTTTCGAGTTGCATGAATCTTCAGTGAGTGGTGTGTAGTGGCGGTTAAGGTAGGGAATAGTCTGGTAGTTTCACCAACGGTGCTGTTAGAGAGGGCTGACTGGGGGCGGAGATGGTCGTAAAATGAGTTGTTGTGGCAGGGGAGGAGGCATGGAAGGCACGGAAGGCATGGAAAACACGGAAGGCATGGAGAGCACGGAAGGCATGGAGAACACGGAAGGCACGGAAAACACGGAAGGAAATGAGGGCGTTAAAGTGCCGGGAGAAAGCGTTTTTATTTTTGTACTCCCGGTCTGCTATTCAATGCCCATGATCTTGTGGGTTTGCAAACTGACCCGCCACTGGGGATGAGCCAGACAGTAGGCTACGGTG
>JAUIIF010000044.1 GCA_030431945.1 Bacteroidia bacterium
AAGGTTTTAGCCGTAGAGGTCACCGCCCCCAGCAATGGTCAGACAGTATGTAAATGGTTGTTAATCTTTCTGATAATCAACGACGCTCAACAACCAAACCGTTAGTTTAGGGCATCCTGTAATTACCCACACTTCATATTTACCCCAGACACCATGAGAAAATTCCTGTTACCGCTCTTAGGTATTCTACTGGCTGGCGCCGGCATCTGGTACGTTGCCCAACCCGCTAAAGAAGAAGCATCCACCCAATTAACGGTTCCCGTGCGCCAGGGCGAATTCCTGATGAACGTCATTGCGACCGGAGAGCTACAGGCCAAGCGATCCGAAAAAATTGCCGGTCCTTCCGCCATGCGGACCAACCAGATCTACCAGACGAACATTACCGATCTGGTGCCCGAGGGCACCATGGTCAAGGCCGGTGACTACGTGGCCAGCCTCGACAAAACGGAACTGGATACCAAAATCAAGGAGGCGCTTAATGAAATGGATAAGATCAACGCCCAACTGGAAGCAACCAGGATTGACACGGCAATTGAAATGCGGGGGCTCCGGGACCAGCTCATCAACATGCGCTTCAGTATGCGGGAAAAGGACCTGGAAGTGGAACAGAGCAAGTACGAAGCACCGATGGTGATTCAGCGCGCCAACATCGAACTCGAGCGGGCAAAACGCGATTTCGAGCAACTGGAAATGAAGTATGCGTTGAGCCAGGAAAAAGCACAAACGCAGATTAACGAAATTATGGCGGACCTGCGGTCTAAGCAGCTGCTGCTGACCCGCCTGCAGGACCTTGCCCGCGAGTTCACCATCATGGCCCCCAAAGACGGCATGGTCATTTACGCGCGTAACTGGAACGGAAAAGTTACGGCCGGCTCACAAATTCAGGCCTGGGACCCGGTGGTGGCCGAGCTCCCCGACCTCTCCGAGATGGTCTCCAAAACCTACGTAAACGAAGTAGACATCAGCCGGGTACGTAAAGGACAGGACGTGACCATTCAGGTGGATGCTTTCCCGGACAACAGCTACCAGGGCGTGGTGGTGCAAGTCGCCAACATTGGCGAACAGCTACGCAATTACGACTCCAAAGTATTCGAAGTCATTATCCAGTTAAACGAGAACGACTCAATTTTACGGCCGGCCATGACGACGGGCAACGAAATTATAACCGATGTCCTGGAGGATAAGCTTTTCATCCCCCTCGAAGCGCTGTACAAGGACAGCATCACCTTCGTATACCGGGAAGTTGACGGCCGACCGGTCAAGCAGGAAGTCCTGAGCAGCTGGACGAATGAAAATGAGGTAGTCATCGTCCAGGGGCTGGCCCCCGGCGACCGTGTTTACCTGACCGCTCCGGACAATGCCGAGAGCTTACCGCTGAAGCCACTCGCCACGGCGGAGCGGCAGGCTGCGGAAAGCAAATTATTTTCTGAGCGTAGTGAGCGGAAAAAGATTGCGGACGAGAAAGAAGCAAGGGTACCCAAGGACGATCAAATATCCGCAGGAGGTGGAGATGACGGTGGTTTCATGATCATCTTTTAAGCGGACCGCCATGCAAAAATTATTTTTCAATTTTCAACTCGCGCTGGAAGGTGTCGCAGCCAATCGGTTACGCGCCTTTCTCACTGCGCTGGGCATCGTCTTCGGGGTAGCCGCCGTAATTGCCATGCTTGCCATTGGCACCGGCGCCCGCGAAACCATTCTGGCACAAATGCGCCTGATCGGTGCCAATAACATTGTCGTGACCAGCCAGATGGACGCAGCTCAATCCGAAGAGGAAGAAGCAGCTCAATCCGCCGGCCAGGAAAAGAACACCAAACCGTGGTCTCCCGGTCTTAACCTGGGAGACGTCCGCGCCATCTCCGCCATCCTCCCGGGAGTAGCTGCCATGAGCCCCGAGGTCATACTACCGGTCACCGTTATCCGTGATGGTAAGCTGGGGAAAAGCCGCGCCGTCGGTGTAACGAATGCCTTTTTTGCGTTAAACAACCTTGGGGTTGATCAGGGTTCTCTCTTCCACCCCACCCACCTGGAGCGGGGAGATCCCGTTTGCATCATCGGCCAGGATATTGTGCGGCGGTACTTCAGTGCCGGCAACCCCATCGGGCAACGGATCAAGTGTGGCCAGAACTGGCTGCGGATAATTGGCGTACTGGAAGAGCGGATTGCCAAGAAGGACCAGCTGGAGAATCTGGGGATCCGCGACTACAATCAGGACATCTACATCCCTCTACAAACCGCCCTTATTCGTTTCAAGGATCGCAGCTACGCCCATTCACGCAACATCGGCCGCAACCGGGGCAACAATAATTCTGCCGCTGAGAATTACCACCAACTGGACCGGCTGGTCGTCCGGGTAGCCGATTCCGAAGAATTACTTGCGACCAGCAACGTGATCGCCCGGCTGCTGAAGCGCCGCCACCAGACGGTGGTGGATTACGAAATGGCCGTACCGGAAAAAATGCTGGAGGCGCAGCAGGAAACGCAGGACACCTTTAATAAGGTGCTGGCCTTCATTGCCGGCATATCCTTACTCGTCGGTGGCATCGGCATCATGAACATCATGCTGGCTTCCGTGCTGGAACGAACCAAGGAAATTGGTACGCGCCGCAGCCTCGGGGCGACGCGTAAAGACATTGTCCAGCAATTTCTGCTGGAGGCAATTTTCATCAGCCTGCTGGGGGGCATATCGGGCATTCTGGTTGGGGTCGGTGCGGCCCGGTTTATTGCCATCAGTTACGATATCCCTACGGAAGTTTCGGCCTGGAGTATCATTCTTTCTTTCGGCGTAGCCTCGGTTATCGGGTTGGTTTTTGGCCTCTTCCCGGCCCGGCGGGCAGCAAAACTCGACCCCATCAAAGCCCTGCGGTCGGATTAAGGGCACGCTGGCCACCGCCCGTTATTCACCACTTCTCAGTCCATTGCAGGGCGCGGCCGCAGGTGCAGGCAAAGAATCAGCGCAATCAAGGGCCCGTCCCTTCAACCACCAGGAAACCAAATGTCATGAATCAGCACATCTTTACCCCAACAGCTCCCGTGGAGCCACAGCCTTTCCTTGCCGCAACGAAGGCGCTACGCAGACGATTTCAGGCCCGGCGAATCTTCCCTGGTCTTATTTTTCTGCTGTGCGCGGCCTCGTCCCTTTCCGGTCAAAAAGTTTATAACCTTTCTCTGGATGAGGTGGTAGCCATTGCCCGTAGTGAGTCTCCGGACATGAAACTGGCCGAAACCCAACTCAATAACACCCTCTGGCGCTACCGATCGTTTCAGGCAGATTACAAACCACAGATCCAGCTGAATGCGACACTACCGGGCCTTAACCGGTCGATTGACAATGTTATCCTCCCGGATGGGCGGGAAGATTTCGTCAGCAGGGCATTGATGCGCAATTCCGTCAACATTTCCCTTTCCCAACCGATTGTCGCCACCGGCGGCCAGGTCTTCCTCACCACCGGACTGCGCCGGCTGGATGTATTCAAAACGGACCTGAATGATGCTTCCCTCTCCTACCTGTCAACGCCCATTTCTCTCGGTTTCATTCAGCCTTTACGAACATTCAATGAACTGAAGTGGGCCCAGAAAATTGAGCCCCTCCGCTACGAAGAAAGTAAGCGTTTTTACAATGAATCCAAGGAGCAAGCAGCCGCCACAGCCTCCAACCTGTTTTTTGACCTGTTGATCGCACAGCTCAACCTGGAAGCCGCTACCAAAAACAAAACTAATGCGGATACCCTGTACAGCATCAGCCAGGGGCGCTTCGGCGTAGGGCGTATTGCCGAAACGGACCTGCTGCAAATTGAGCTGAGCGTGATGAATGCCAACGCCGCCCTGGCCAGTGCCAACCTGAACGCACAAACCGCTAACGAGGAACTGCGCAGCTTTCTGGGGATTACGGAGAACGCCGATTTTCAACTCCGCCCTCCATCCTCTATCCCCGCAACGCAGGTAGACGTGGAGCAGGCACTGGCTTACGCTACGGAAAACCGTAGCATCATCCTCGCTTTTGAACGCAGGGCACTGGAGGCTGCGGCCGACCTGGATCGCGCCCAAAAAAACAACGGCTTTCAGGTTGACATCAATGGCCAGTTTGGCCTTTCCGGTACCGGCAGCAGCTTTGGTGGCGCTTATGACGGCTTAATTGACCAGGAGGTGGTTACCCTGGGTATCCGGGTTCCCATTGCCGATTTCGGTAAGGCGCGCAGCCGGATTGAAGTAGCCCGTTCCAACCAGGAGCTTGAGCTGCTCAATATTGACCAGGAGAGAATAAGCTTTGAACGGCGCATCCGGCTGCAGGTCCGTCAGTTTGACCTGTTACGAAACCAGGTGGCCCTGGCGGACCGCGCCTACGAAGTAGCGCTCCGCCGCGAGGAAATCACCCGCAAACGCTACCTGATTGGCAAACTGAGCATCACGGAACTTAACCTGGCCGTACGCGAAATGGACGAAGCCCGCCGGCAGTACATGGCCAGCCTCCGGGACTTCTGGATCGGATACTATGAATTGCGCCGCCTGACGTTGTTCGACTTTGTGACCGGAGAAAAGCTATTCGTTCAGTAATCCCGGTTACCCTTCCTGCAAGAGCGTTATGAGTTCTGCGACCATCATGGACGTAGCCCCCCAGATTTCTTCTCCGCGGATGTGCCAGTAAGGGGTATCGGGCAGGGTCATCCCGTTGGAAAGTTGCCGGTTACCCGTTTGCCGGGCGGTGTCCTGGAGAAAGTCAGCCAACGGGAGCTCCAGGGTACGGGCCACTTCGCTTTCCTGCAGGGTAAAGGATGGTCTTACGGGAGAAAAGCCGACGAACGGATCCACCAAAAAGTTACTGACGGGAATATAAAGCTGGCTCAGATTACCAAGCAACTGGACCTGCTGGCGGGGCACCCCCACCTCTTCTTCGGTTTCGCGCAGTGCCGTATCCGCTGCCGTTTGATCGGCGGCTTCTACTGACCCGCCGGGAAAGGATATTTGTCCGGCGTGCCGGTCTCGCCTGGGGCTCGTCCGCTGGATAAAGAGCAGGTGTAAAGTTGCCTCAATGGGGTAAAGCAGTGCTAAAACGGAAGCTTTACGGGCCGTTGGCGGAGGGCTTTCGGGGGTACCGCGGAAAGGGGGAGCCATCAGTGCTTGCGCCGTACGGCCGGGCAGCGGGCCCGTAGCCAGACGTTGCCGGAGGCCCGTCAGGAGATGTTGATCTTCGGGGGCTAACAAAGCGCTACTCCTTATTGCTTATTTTCAGGTAATTATCAAGCGCCATTTCCATACTGGGGACTTTCGGCGGCTCCGGAAAAATATTCACCTTCAACCCACGCTCCACGCAAGCTTTGGTGGTTTTACTGCCAGCTACCGCCAGGCGGGTATCCTTTTGCTCAAAGCCGGGGAAGTTCTCGTACAGCGAGTCGATTCCCAGCGGAGAGTAAAAGATGAGGATGTCGTAGAAAACGTTCTCCAGGTCACTCAGGTCGGAGGATACGGTTCGGTACATAAGCGCCGGTGTCCAGTCAAAATTGTTGTCCTCCAGGTAGGCGGAAACAAATTCGGAACCAAGGTTGCTGGTGGGAAGTAAGAACTTCTCCTTGGAGCGGTGCTTCTTCAGGGTAGGTGCCAGATCCTGGATGGTCCGCTGGCCGAAAAACACTTTCCGCTTGCGGTAAACGATAAACTTTTGCAGGTAATTTGCAATCGCCTCCGTCATGCAATAGTACTTCGTCTCCTGACTCATTTCGATGCGCAAGGCTTTGCAGAGGCGGAAGAAATGTTCGATTGCCAGTTTGGACGTAAAGATGACTGCCGAAAACTCATCCGGGCGGATACGCTCTTTACGGAACTCCTTTTCGGTAAGGCCTTTCACCTCGATGAACGGGCGCCAGTCTATCTTGAGGTCATACTTCTGTTCAAGGCGGATAAAAGGACTTCGTTCGGGCTGAGGCTGAGAAACGAGGATCGTTCGAACGGGCTTAAAGGTCTCTTCCTTTTTTTCGCTTTTAGCAGCTGTGCTCATACTTATCGTCCTTAGTTTCGGTTATAGGAATGCCTGCTCCTTTTTCACGCAATCGTTTCGCTTACAAAGCGATAGATTACCAGCAAGGGGGCTATTTCAATGGCACAAATATACAACAAAAAATGCACCGGCCTGCTAATCACCAGGCGTGTACTACTTAGTAAACCACGCAACAAGTGCGTCAGATAGATTAGAGACAGGATCAGGACACCACCGTATAAGAACAGTTCCCGCCAGCCTTCCGGAGCGTAGCTTACGGCAAGGTTGAGCGGCGCGATAATGAGGCCGGCAATAATCGTAAAGACCATAACCGTGAAAATATAACGTCCCACTTCCTTCCGCACCGGAAACAGCCGCGCGTAAAAACCCAGCACCAATTGCTTAAGGCCAAGTAAAGCGGCGATGATCAGGGCGTAAGTCAGCCAACTGGCCCCAATACTCAACCCTATTCCCAGGTTGAAATACGTAGTGAGTAAGTGCAGAAAAAAACCGATGGACAAAAAGGAGAAAAGGTAGCATGTCCACAAAGCTCCGAGCTCACCGCCGGAACGACGGGAGTAGAGCTGGTTCATCAGTGCATCATTTACCGTGCCGCGGAAACACTGCCGCAACAAGTCTCCAAAAAGCAACCACAGCCCCGCCAGGGTCAGGAGCAGGCCTATCTGAATACCGAGGATAGTGCCCTTCCCTTTATCCGGGTCAATTGACTGGATCACCAGCGGCCCGAGTCGGTCAGTTACCCCCTCTGGTCCGGGGCGGTTTCCGGCCTCCGTAATGGCTCGGGCACTTGTCGGCACCAGGTCGAACGGATTACCCGTGACGGTAGCAGGAGCCGCCTGCGGAGCAGCAACAGCGGGCAGACGATCGTCCAGCTCAAACGGGTTCCGTTCCGCCTGGGCGGGCAGGGCGGCCAGTAGCCAGCAAACCGACAAAAGGATAAAAAAGTAACGCAAAAGGTAATTGATTCCAGAAGGCTAAGATAGGCACAAACCTAGTTCTTCTCCGGGTAGCGTTCGATGCTCAGAAACAGCTAAAGACGGGCAAGGTGATCCAGCCAGCTTGTGCAGAATAAACCACGCGTAGGAATTACGAGATGAATTTGAGCTAAGTAATTGGCTATCAACACATACCAACAACACAACAGCATGGATTTTACTGCTGCTTACCGAGCCACCGCACCGCTCGCCAATTTGCCAAAGAAAAAGCGGAGAAAAAAAAAGCCCGACCGCGAAGCGGTCAGGCACAAACAATCATAATCTCATGAAAAAAAAGACGACCTAAAAAATCTTTGGTATGGCGTGATAGCCACTATATTTTCATAACATCCTAACGCTCAATTAGGTTGCTCTATTGTTACTGAAGTATTAAATGCCCCGCGCCAATGTTAAAACCTCCGCCGCTTATCTTAAAGAAGTAAGCTCCGCCGGCCAACTTAGGACGCAAGAATTCAAAATTGTCACCCCGAAAGGCTGTCTGGTAGACTTTACGACCAGCAGCATCATAGAGTTGGAAGTTGAATTCCGTGTTTTGTGTTTCCCAGCCCTGGATGCGTACCGTTGTACGATCAATGATTGGATTAGGACTTACACTTATAGTGACACCAGCTGCTCTTGGCAAGAGATCCTCCGCAGAAGTCAGCAGGCACCCGTCTTCGGAGAAGATGTTTGCGCAGCCAACCACGTGGCGAACTTCCTGGGAAAGAACTGGTGATTCATAGTCAAAATAAACGGCAGCACGATTTCTGATTACGGTACCCATTATAAGATTCGGTTCTTGGGATAGTCGATAAGTGACATAGCCCTGTCGGGTAACCGCGTCAGCTTCCCCCGTGCCGCCGCCTGAAAAAATTCGGATTGAATCAAACGTGATCTTTAGAATTCCGCCCTGATAAAGGACAAAATCATAGGGATGACTCGCAGCACCCATTTCCAAGCTGTTGAAATCAAGCAGTTCGGGAAGAGTGTCACGGATGACCACGCGTTCGTAGGAGTCGTTGTCTGGCAGCGCGAAGAATACTGTATATTCAATGTCTGTTTTTGGGATAATGATAGAGTCTTGATAACCACGGGGATAGGCTACCAATTGTAAAGCAGCGCCTTCATCCAGCGCAACGATCTCCTGAGTAAGAATGTCAAGGTGCAGGTCCCCGTCGTTATCGGGGAACTGGGCAACGTATCCTGTGCTAAAGGCTACTTCGCCGGTCGGGCCAGTCTGGCAACCTTCCACTACGGCAGTAGGGAATTGGCTTCCTGGATGGCCTTCAGATTGTTCAGCAATCAAGCGGAACGTTCCGATTTCTTCCTCTCCTGAGAGGTCGATCGGAATAAGCTCCGAGCCCATGCTGGGCAGAGGACCAAAGGTTCCCTGCTCCCGTAGTGCGATATCTTCAACGATAACGTAGCTACTGGTTTCAGTCATGGCATCACCGATGTTGGTAATGGTGAAGGACAAACCTTCCACCAGGTCACAACGGCTGGTAACTACGATGCTGGACCGGTCCCAATCATCACTCACCGGTACACAAGTGACCAGGGGGGAAATGACAGCTTGGGAGCTGATGGATTGTCCGGCAACAACATCGTTGCATGCCACACGGGCGATTACTGTTATCGTTCCTTCCGTTGAAGGAGCGAGGTCTCCGATGGTGAAGACTATAGTTGTATCGTTAATCTCAGCCGGCGCCGGGCTGGCAGAAATAAACGTCAGGTTTTCATCTAAGGCTAAGTCAATGCGGGTGTTCGATTCTAACGCCGTACCTGAGTTGCCGTAGCTAATGGTGATTTTCTGGGTGTCACACTGAATGGCCGGAGTAGCACTCATCGTCACTTCCAGGAGCGGACAGTCGTACGCCGGCTGCAGTGGAAAATCATGAAAGTTGCTGTCGTAAGGCTCCGTCAGGTCAACGATCAGGGACGCAGGGTTACAAATGTCCCAGCGATCATTGCGCCGCAGCAGGCTCAATTCATAAGTGCCACGATCAACCCGCAGGTCATAGTTGCCCAGTGAATCCGTGGAGCCAAAGAAAGTAGCGTTATCGCTTTCTGCCTTCACCAGCCAGCCCGCCAGGCCAAGATCACCTTCCTGGTAAGGGCCGCAATCATTGGCCTGTGGAAAGTAAACCTTACCGCGCAAGTAGTTGGTCTGTAAGCCGCCGAGATCATCCGTTTTAATGATAACCATCTCGTTACCCAGAACTCCGTCGAAACGGGCACTGAATCCGGCTAAGGCGAAACCTCCGTCAAGCGTCTGGGCCAGGTCTTCTCCTACATCGAGCGTTTTCTCGTCTCCGAGGCGGCGCTGCCAGAGGATCAGTCCATCGGAAGCCCGGACTTTCACCATCAATACGTCAAGATTTTCGGGCGTCGGAACCGTCTGACCGACAGCAACGAGGTTTTCACCACCGTCTTCTTCGATCACATTGTTCAGAATATCGTCCAGTGGACCACCATCAATTTCGTGGTACCACAGCGTATCTCCGTTGAGATCCGCCTTGGCAATTAGTGCCTTATTAGAATTATTCGTGGACCCGACAAAAACCAGGTGGTTATCCTGAGTCCGAATAATATTCTTTAGTTGCTCACTTTCGTTGTCCGTTCCGTAGAACTTGCTCCACATCACCTCGCCGTTCGCGTCGAGGCCGTGCAGGGCAATATCCCCGGTGGAATTGTTGCTGGATTGTGCATTTGCTCCGACGATGAAGCCACCATCAGGCTTGGCCAGGGTGCCGAAACCTTCACTGCTGAAGCTGCCCCCAACAATTGAACGCCAGATTTCGTCTCCGTCTTCGCTGACCTTAATGACCAGCACATCGCGCCGGCTGCTACCGGGTTGCTTGCGGTAACCAGTAATAAGATAACCTTCGCCGGGAAGCCGAATGATCTGGCGGCCTCGCTCATCCACGTTGTCTTCACCGTAAGACTTGCTGAAGATGATTTCTCCCTCCCGGTCAAGCTTCACCAGGTAGGTTTGCTCCGGTGCATCAGCCGTTAACTGGCGGAAGCCGGCAACCAGGTAATTACCATCAGAAGTTTGAATTACGTCTTCGGCTTGCTCGATGAAACCTTCGTCGTGGCGCTGCGTCCAGACAATGGTACCATCCACATCCGTGCGGACTACAAAAATGTCAATGTCGTTGTCGTCCCCAGGAAGTCCGTTAGTACTGCCAACCTCGATGTAACCGTGGTCCTTAGTCTGCAGGATGGCCCGACCGAAGTCGTCTTTGGGGCCGCCAAACTTTTTCTCATACCCCTGCCCGGTTACCACTAAAGAAGCGCAAAGCATCGCCAGCATCAGGGCCAGGCGCTGGCACTGACGACCGAAGGCCAATACCGTAGATCGCTTTTTCATGGTTAGTGTTTGGAGGTCGCTATCCGTTGATTGCAATGCAAATATGGAGGCAGAATCAGCCGAACCAAAAAACATAAAGACCTGTTTGTTGAAAAAAACAGCTATTTTTGTTACGAGCATAAAGCGGCCATTTTTGCCCAAAACCCCTTATTTTACTAGGGATAAAGACGGTGATAAACGTAAAAATCTGTTGAAAAAAATATGGAAACCACTGTTGAAAAAAATCCGCTTATTCCCATTCTCAGGTCTTTTACCAAGGCAGACAGCCGTCGATTAGGAAAATGGCTGGAAAGCCCGGCACATAATCAACGGGATGATGTCCGGGTACTGTTCGCTTACCTGGTTGGCGGACAAGACCGGCTATATAAAACGTCTTCACTGACAAAAATGCGCATCTGGAAACGTATTTTCCCCGGAGAATCCTTCGATGACGCGCGTCTGCGACAAACATTTCACTGGGCCCTGAAGGCTACGGAGGCATTTCTGGCTTACGATTATTGGTGCCGGAATGAATTTCACCAACAGCTGGCCCTTACCAAAGAGTTGCGCCGCCGCAACATCGCCGGCCCCGCCGCCCGCAGCCTGAAAAAAGCGGAACAACTACAGGAGGTGGTAGGGATAAAAAACGAAACGCATTTGCGTGATCAGTACCTCCTGGAACTGGAAAAGGATGAGCACCGTATTTATTACCAGTTGCTGGACAAGCCCCGGTTCCAGGAGATTGCCGACACCCTGGACTACACCTACCTCATCGAAAAACTGAAAGCCAGCTGGAACATGCTCTACCACCAGCGGGTGTACAAAACGGCCTTTGACGTTAAGTTCCTCGACGAGGTCGTAAGCTACGTGGAACGTATTAACCTGGACGAACACCCCGTTATTGCCATTCATTACTACGGCTACCTGGGCCTGGTGGAAGACGACGCCTCGGGCAAAACCATCGCCCTGCTGCGGGACGCAGTGGAAAAACACGGTGACCTGTTGAGTCCCACGGACCTGCGCTACGTAATCCTCATGGCCATCAATCTCTGCATCTCCAACATGAATCAAGGGCGGGAACCTTACATCCGGGAATCTTTCGAGTGGTACAAACTCGGCTTTGCCAAAGATGTGATCACGGAAAACAACCTCCTGACGCGTGCAACCTACCTCAACGTCATCACCATCGTTCTCCGGCTTAAGGAGTATGCCTGGGCCAGCCAGTTTATTGAGGAACAATCCAGCCAACTGGAAGAGGACATCCGGGAAAATACGGAGCGCTTTGCCCGGGCCCGCCTGGCTTACGAACAGGGAGATTATAACAACTCGATGCCGCTGTTGGTACAGGTGGACTTCAAGCACCCCGTCTACAATCTTATGGCCAAAACCCTCCTGCTGAAAATTTATTTTGAACTGGACGAGTTCGATGCCCTCGACAGCCAGCTGGACAGCATGGCCACCTACATCCGCAGAAAGCAACTGTCTGATTTGCACAAAAACAATTTCAGCAGCATCGTCCGCTACACCCGCCAGCTCAGCCGCACGGGCAGGGGAAACCAGAAAAAGCTGGCGGACCTGCGACAAAAGGTAGAAGCCACCTCGCCCCTGACCGAAAAAAAATGGTTGCTGGAGCAGCTGGACAAACGCTAGCCCAGGTTGAGCGTAAGCCACGGCATCTCTACGTGCCTCGTCAGCCCCCCGAAACTACCCGTGCCTTACCTCCAGAGTAAACATTGACGAACGGCAACCAGGGCGCGGCCGCAGGTGCCGGAAAACAACCAGGAGCCGGGCAAGTCCTCCCCCCCGGCTCCGTTACCATTACCCTGCACCTGCGTGCCCGCCCACCTAAAAAAAGGTGGCGCTACCACGTTATCCGTAGTAGCGCCACCTGATTGCCGGCACCTGCCTCAGGAGGATCAGCACATCACCCCGGGCGGTTGTCCGCAAGATTTACCGAATGGTTACTTTCGTCGTGCTGATGCGGTCAGCGCCCGTTACCCGGACCACGTACATGCCGGCAGGTAGCGCTGCCGTGCTGATCGTATGGCGGCCGCCCCCGGCCACCAGGTTGATTTCGCTGTTGTACAACACCCGGCCGTCAATGCTCAGGAGCTGAACGGAAGCATCCCCGGCCCGCTCCGTTGCGATGCTGACCGTAACGAATTCGTTAGCGGGGTTGGGGTAAACACTCACCTTCGTTTGTCCCAGATCCGGATCATTGGTATTGTTTACCGTACCAGCTTCAGTGAGGACGCCCAGGTTGCCCACCTGGGTGGTGAAGTTGTCACCAGCATCCGAGGTCAACGTTGCGGGACTGTCGTAGCTCACCATGTCCATCAGTTGAACATTGTCTACCCACCAGCCACGGGCACCAACGGAAGTATCGGAAATGAACCGCCAGCGGATGAACACATCCTGCCCGGTGTAGGCACGCAGATCAACGATGATTTCGCGGTAATCCCCGCTGTTCCCCCAGAAGGAATTCGTGCCCACCAGTGCGGCGGAACCATTAGGGCTCACCTGCCCGCGGTAGCTGCCGCGGACGAGCTTGTCGTCCACCCGGTCCCAGGTAGTACCGTCCGTGCTTACTTCCACGATACCGGCATCCCAGCCGGCCTCAGTTTCGTACTTCGTGAAGAAACGCAGGCCGGGGTTGTCTCCCGTAACCGGCAGGGCTTCGGCCGTCTGCAACACCTGATCCTGCACGACTGCTACGTTGACCACGTACCAGGCCAGGTTGCCGGCGTAGGGCGTGGTGTCCGTCTGTTCCCAGAAGAAATCCGTTACTGCGGGGTCGGTACCGAGGCTCAGGATTTCCCAGTTCGTGTCGCCATCCTCTGCATCATCAAAGAAAGTCTCCTGCGAAGACAGGTCGGGGTCCGTGGAAACAGAGTAGAGGATGGTTTCTTCATCTTCGAATTCCAGGGTACCCAGGTTGAAGGTGATGGTTTGCCCGTCAATGGTGAAATCATCGGAGCCGCGGATGGAGTTAACGTCCAGCGTCATGCCGTCCGGGATAATGTCCGTAATGACTACGTTATCCGTCAGCCCGGGCCGGTAGTTGGCGGCCTTGAGGGTGAAGGTTACTCCTTCGCCGGCGTTGACGGCGTCCTGGTCTACCGTTTTCGTCAGTTGAATATCACCGGCACAAACGGGGCTGATGTCAAAGGCCTCCTGGCCGTCGGTCCGGTCCTGACCACTTCCCTGGCTGGCGGAGAAGCCGAGGCCACGGCGGGCGAATACTTCCCAGAGCAAACACTGGTAGGTACCACCGGTCAGTTCCAGCTCAGCAGCAAGGATACCGTCGCGTCCATCCACCATACCGGGGCGGCACTTCGTCAGCTTCATGCCTTCGATGACCAGCTGGACGGCGAGGTTATTGCCACCGGTGCCGTCAATCAGGTCGGCGTCGAAACCAATTTCGTTGCTCAGTGCCCAGTACACGTCCCAGAGGGTCGCGTTCCAGATCTCCCCGAGTGGGTGGGGTGCCGTACCGGAGAAGATGATGTCATCGTAGGTCTGCGGGTTGACGTTCAGGTCCGTTGAGTAGGGGAAATTCCGGATGCCGGGGCCATCGGTAGCGCGCTGGACGGCGTAGTTACCAATGCCACGGGCTTCTGAACCGTTGGGAGTTTCCAGGAGCGTCTGGGGAGTGGAGGCCAGGGTAAAAAAGTCTGACCAGCCCTCGCCCATCTGCTCATCGTTGTTGAGGCAGTTCGCAGCGTTCGGGCCGCCGACGAGGCGATTGGAAACCCCGTGGCCGAGCTCGTGGGCGACGATGCCGTTGTCGAAG
>JAUIIF010000045.1 GCA_030431945.1 Bacteroidia bacterium
CGACGTAGTGGAAGACACCCCGGTAACCCTGGAGGATATCCGGGGAGATTTCGGAGAGCGCATCGCCCAAATGGTGGGCGGACTGACTAAGCTGGACAGTGCCTACACTAACGAAAGCCAGCAAGCCGCTAACTTTAAAAAAGTACTGAGCACCCTGATCGTTGACGTGCGCATCGTCCTCATCAAGATGGCCGACCGGCTGCACAATATGCGCACGATCAAAAGCATGCCGGAGCACAAGCAGTTTAAAATAGCTGCGGAAACCAGCTACATTTATGCTCCCCTGGCCCACCGCCTGGGGCTCTACAACTTCCGTTCGGAGTTTCTGGACCTGTGCATGAAGGTACTGGAGCGGGAGGCTTACGACGAGGTGGCCCGCAAGCTGCAGGAAACCAAGGTCAGCCGCGAAAAGTACATTGAAGGATTTATTGCCCCCATCAAAGAGGGGCTGGATGAACTGGGGCACCCCTACCGGATTTTCGGCAGGCCCAAATCCATATACAGCATCGCCAACAAGATCAAGAAAAAGCAGGTCCCGTTCGAACAGATCTACGATTTATTCGCGGTAAGGATCATTGTTGACGTACCGGTGCGTCAGGAGAAAATTGCCTGCTGGGGCGCGTACAGCGTTGTGACGGACGTTTATCAGGCCGTCCCCGAACGCCTGAAAGATTGGGTCACCATTCCAAAATCCAACGGTTACGAAAGTCTGCACACCACCGTGGCCGGCCCCAATGCCCGCTTCGTGGAGGTGCAGATTCGCAGCGAGCGCATGAACGAAATTGCCGAGCGCGGTTTTGCGGCTCACTGGAAATACAAGGGCGTAAGCAACCAGCCGGACGTGTACGAAGCGTGGTTTGATTCCGTCCGGGACATCCTTGATGACCCGAACTCGGACACGGTGCAATTTCTGGGAGACTTCCGGGCCAACAACTTTTTTAATGAGGAGGTCTACGTCTGGACGCCGGACGGCGATATGAAAACCATGCCGAAGGGGGCTACGGCGCTTGACTTTGCCTTCAGTGTGCATACCGAGGTCGGCTACCATTGCCAGAGCGTACTCTGTGACGAAAAAATTGTTCCCCTCAGCTATGAACTCAAAAACGGTGACCGGCTCAAAGTAATCACCAATAAAGCGCAGAAACCCAACGAGGGCTGGCTTAAAATGGTCACTACGGGAAAGGCCAAGGCCAAAATCCGGCAGGCCATGAAGGCCGAGCGGAAGGAGAAAGGGGAGCTTGGCAAGGAAGCTTTATTGCGCCGACTGAAAAAACTGCGCATTGAGGACGTTCCGGCGGCCATCGAAGAGCTGGCCCGCTACCATACGGACACGAGCCACATTGACCTTTTTTACAACATTGCCCAGGAAATAATTACAGTCCCCCAGGTGCTGGCGCCCTACATCGTCGAAAACGGCAAACTGGTGGCCAAAGCCGTTGACCTTTCCGAAACGGAGCTGCAGCCCGTTACCGGCGGCCGCAAGCGAAACACGGCCAACAAGGAGAAGGGACATTCCAAATTGTTGATCAACGGGGAGCCCGGGGATCAGTTCGAATACTCCATGGCCACCTGCTGTCATCCCGTGCAGGGCGACCAGGTTTTTGCTTACCTCACGGCTAATGCCGGGCTGAAAATTCACCGCAGCCGGTGCCCCAACGCCCAGAACCTGATGGCCAATTATGGCTACCGGATCATGAAGGCGGAGTGGGTAAGTACGACGGAAAGCAGCTTCGTGGTAAACCTGAGAATGACGGGACTGGACAGCGGCAAAGGCGTGATCGAACGGATCAGCCACGAAATCGCAGAAATGGACCTCATCATCCGCAGCTTCAGCATCAGTGGTAACGACGGGTATTTTGAGGCGAAAATCAGCTTACTGGTGAAAAATACGGACCAGCTGTACCTGGCCATGCAGGCCCTCAAAAACTTAGAGCACATCTCAACCGTTTCCAGAGAAGAAGACTAAAGATAGATCGATCGAACTGCCAAAAAGTGGATGATCGCCATTGCGCGCAGGCGTGGCCAGAGCGCAAAATTGCAGCTGAATGACCAGCGCTTCGCGGCATTTCAATCTATCTTTCAATAATCTAGCAACCCACCAGACCATCATGCTGTCGAATCCAACAACCGATATAGAAACCGTCAAGGATATTTTCTCCGCGCACCTGAAAGAGCGAAAAGCCCGCAGGACGCCGGAGCGCTACGCTATCCTGGAGGAAATCTATAACCGGGACGATCACTTCGATGCCGAATCGCTCTACATTCACATGAAGACCAATAATTACCGGGTTTCCCGGGCAACGGTCTACAACACCCTCGAGCTGCTGGTGAGCTGTGACCTGGTGAAGAAACACCAGTTTGGTAAAAACCTGGCGCAGTACGAGAAAAGTTACGGCTACAAGCAGCATGACCACCTGATTTGCAATAACTGCGGGAAGGTGCTCGAATTCTGCGATCCCCGTGTACAGCAGATTAAAAATATGATGGGGGAAATACTCAACTTTGAAGTCACCTCCCACTCGCTGAACCTGTACGGCAACTGTGCCGGAGGGTGCGAAAAGACCCAATAGGGGCGCGCGCCTGCCACCTGCGCGACCGTAAGAAAGTGGCGCGGCCGCAGGTGCCCGCAACGGTAAGAGCGCAGGGAAAGCAAGCCAGACTCTGAGAAGGGCAATTTTTACCGACTCGCTCGCCGGCCGCGACGACAGCAGCCAGCTGGTGCCCCGCTTAGCAAACCCACCAATCAGCTGCCGCGCCCATCCGCTGCAGCCGATGAACTTTACTTTCTTACGTTTACCTCGGAAAACTGAACCTAAATTACTGGCAATTTACCAACAATTTACGTATTTTTGCCAGCCTAAACAACAACAAAAAACAACAGGTTATGTCTTTTGAAATCACCGGTACCCTCGTCAAGAAGTACGAAACAGAAACTAAAGGAGAGTCGTTCCGGGTACGGGACTTCGTCATCAAAGCTAACGACGGAGGACAGTATGATAACTTTGTGAAATTCCAGACTACGCAGGACCGTACGGCCATCATTGATGATTATAATGAAGGCGACGAAATAAAAGTACACTTTGATCTGCGCGGTCGTCAGTGGCAGGAGAAGTACTTCACGAACCTGAATGCCTGGCGCGTAGAAAAGATGAACGCCGCCGCTCCGGCAGCGCCCGCCGCTGATGGCTTTAGTGACTTCCCTACGGCCAGTCCGGCGGATGAACCCACCGCAGAAGCATCGGACGACTTGCCGTTCTAGCAAATCCTCTCCGGCCCGCAGGGCCGGCAGCATACCTCCAGCCCTCCAGGTAAGACCAGGAAAGAGGGCGCAGAGATGCTGGCCGCAAAGGCCCGTTGGTAGCCCCCGCTGAAACTTTTAGCAGGGGCTACTAATCTTCCTGCTGTACCAAAAAGGCCGACGTGTGCCAACCGACCCAGCCAGCTGGTAATTTTTCGCTCCGGACGATTGGCTGCAGCAGGCTCCTCCCTGCACCTGCGTGCGCGCCCTACGCGAAAACCGGGCTACTATACCTAAACCACTTTGACTTAGGTATACCACCAGAAATGGCTGGTGGAGGAGCTACGGCGGGCCCTCCCGGCTGCCGGAATTTTTCACCTCCAGCCCTTATCTTAAAGCCATGAAAAGGACCTGCCCCGAATGCGGCGATGAATATACCGGCCGCATCGATAAAAAGTATTGCTCCGCGGCCTGCCGGGCCACCTACCACAATCGCAAAAATGCGGAAGACCTGGCTTTTCAACGCAGCGTAAACAACATCCTGCGCCATAACCGTAACGTGCTCGCCGAGCTGAATCCGGAGGGAAAGGCCAACGTACGGAAAGACCGGATGATTGACCGGGGCTTTAAGTTCCGGTATTTCACGAATGAATACGTGACGCGCAACCAAACCCTTTATCGTTTTTGCTACGATTACGGGTACCGGGTGGAGGAGGATGAGGATAAGGAGTGGGTATTTCTCATCAAGCGTCAGGAATACGTAGAGTAGCCAACTGACGGAAGGGCCGTGGGGCAGACTTGGGCCTGAATTCCGTTAAGCACGGACGAAACCCCCGTTCTTATCCGTTAAGCATTTACTTTGCGCTACCCAAGCAGCAGCCTTCTTCCTTCCTGCTCGCGAACTAACCGCATAAAGAACTACTTATGGTTCCCCGTAATGATCATATCTTGATTGGCCTGGTCGTCTCCCTGATTGTACCCGCCATAGCCTACTTTTTACTGTTGCAGGCGGAAGGCTCGCTGGCCCAAAGCTCGGGCAAACCCATTGTTTTTGAACAACGCACCCTGGCCCTGGTGGCCATTTGCCTCAACGTGCTCCCATTAAATTATTTTCGCAAGGTGTACCGCAACCGGAGCCTGCGGGGGCTGGCGACGGGAACCATGGTACTGGCGCTGGCCTGGTTCTTCTATTTTGGCCGTGACCTGCTGGGGTAACCGGAAGGGACAGTTATTACCGGAGAAGGACCAACTCATTTTACCAATTCCGCTGCCGCACCAAAAAAAAGAGCGCGCCTCGTAAGGACGAAGCGCGCTCTTAAGTAATTCCGGATGGCAGATGGTGGGTGTTCTCATCTTTCGTGAACGATCCGGGTGAAAGTAAAATATCGCAATACTCTCATGAGATAATGATCCTCACTTTGGAGGCTTGTCAAGAAACGCTGTGGCATTATCGATGCCTTAATTAGAGGTATTTTCCAATGAGATCGTTGGCAAAGGTAGTCGACCAGACCACTTGAAGTGCATGTTCGGCCACCTGCTTACGGAGCGGGGCTTTTTAAGTTGTGAACGGTCTTGAGAAAGCGACTCAGAATTGCTCCAGCGACTGATCTGAAACTTTTTCGCCCGTTTTCCGGGGTAAGCCCGCCGGCTGCAGGTCGGCCTCAATGGCGCGCAGCTGGGCCAGGGCCTCGTGATTGGTCAGGTCATGATGACTGGGTACCAGGGATACGTAGCCAGCCTGCAAGGCGTTGGCATCAGCGTCTTCGCGGGGCTCCTCGTTGACGAATTTACCCGTCAGCCAGTAGTAAGGGCGACCACGGGGGTCTTGCCCCTTCACGTACTCCTCTACCCAGCGGGCTTCGGCCTGCCGGCAGACCTTAAGGCCGCGTATCTGATCAGCGGGCAAATTCGGGATGTTGACGTTGTACAGGTTGCCTTCCGGCATCCCGTGGGTCAAAACGTGGTGAATGAGTTGGCGAACGAACGGACGGCAGGGAGAAAAATCCGCATCCGCCCGGTAATCGAGGAAACTGAACCCAATACTGGGAATACGCTCTAAACTGGCCTCCATCGCTGCGGAGAGCGTGCCGGAATAGATGATGTTAATGGCAGCATTGCTGCCGTGATTGATGCCGGATACACAAAGGTCCGGCACCCGTCCGTTCAGCAAGACACTTTTAGCGAGCTTGACGCAGTCCACCGGTGTGCCACTGCACTCATAAGCCTGCACGTCTTCTCCAAAGACCTTGCTCTCACGCACGAAGACCGGCTGTTCGATCGTAATGGCGTGACCCTGGGCGGATTGCGGACTATCCGGCGCCACCACCATTACTTCACCGAACTCCCGGGCAATGGTAACGAGTTCACGAATGCCGGTGGCGGTAATTCCATCATCGTTGGTGACTAAAATCAGGGGCATGGGAGAGTGTTTACTAGTGGTTTAGTTAGCAGGAAGTTGGTCGTGCGGTTAACAGATGGGCAACAGGCAATGATCGCCCACGGTTGTCCGGTAGCACCCAAATTTAATAATTGGCCAATCCGTTATCTTCATCCGGGGAGGTGCTGCCCGCGCAACCACAGAAAAAGTGCCTGAGGGAAGGGAATTTCCAAGCGGGCTCCGGTCCGGCGCTGACTTTCCGGCAAATCGAAAACGCCGTACTTTCACCCCATGGCAAAGCATAAACGTCAACAAAAGAAAACCACGGTACCTGCCGGAGAGAAAACCACCACCCGTGACACGGCTACCGGCCTGCCCTGGTACCGCAAGGTCCGTTTCCAGGCCGTCGGCCTTTTCCTTTTGTCTTTTTTGCTGTATGCCAACACCCTCGGCCACGATTTCGCCCTGGACGATGCCATCGTTATCACCGATAACGAAATCGTCCAGCGGGGAATAAGCGGGTGGGGCGATTTATTCAGTCACGATACTTTCTACGGGTTTTTCATGGAAGAAGGAAAGGCCAACCTGGTGGCAGGAGGGCGTTATCGCCCCCTGACACCAGCCATGTTTGCCCTCGAACAGCAAATCAGCAGCGGCCCCTTCCTTCATCACCTGCTCAATGTTTTCTGGTACGGGGCGCTGGTGGTGGTTATTTTTGGATTTGTCCGTGATCTCGTGCGGCAGGAAAAAGCCGTGCCCTGGTGGTTCGCGCTGGGGGTAGCGGCATTGTTTGCTGCACATCCCCTGCACACGGAGGCGGTGGCGAACATTAAGGGGCGGGACGAAATTATCGCACTCCTGGGCGCCGTCGGTGGCACCTGGTTAATCTTCCGGGCCACCCAGAACGGGCAATTCAGGGGCGCGGTCGCAGGTGCAGTGTTGTTGTTTTTAGGTTGTCTCGCTAAGGAAAATGCAATTACTTTTCTGGCCGTTATCCCCGTCGTCCTGTTGCTTCCGGGCAAGAGCGGAGCCGGCCGGGGAGGTTGGCTCCGGTACCTGGCCCCCGCCCTTGTTGCCGGAGCTGTCTTTCTCGTCCTGCGCACGGCGGTGATCGGCTGGTCGCTGGGCGACCCCGTCCGGGAACTGATGAATAACCCTTTTCTGGAACTGAAGAATGGGGTGTGGACGGATATTTCCACCTCCGATCGCCTCGCGACCGTCATGCATACGCTCTGGGAATACCTGCGCTTGCTTTTTGCACCGGTTAACCTTGTCCACGATTACTACCCGCGGGCCATCCCCATCATGAACTGGGCAAACGTAACGCCCTGGCTCGGGCTCTTACTGCACGTTGGCCTGGGCGTATTTGCGCTCCTCAAGTGGCGTACGCACCGGTTACTGACCGTCGGTATCGTGATCTACCTGGCTACGCTCTCCATTGTGAGTAACGTCTTTTTCAGTGTGGGAACGAATATGTCGGAGCGCTTCCTCTTCATGCCCTCGCTAGGGTGGGCGCTGGCCATTACGGCGTTGATTGCGGGTGCCGGTCGTAAACTGAGCCCGGCTGCCGCCTGGATAATTCCGGTGATTACCCTGGTCTTTGGCGGAATGACCATCGCACGTAACCCCGCCTGGAAGGATAACCTTACTCTTTTCACGACCGACGTGAAGAAGCAACCCAACAGTGCGAAGCTGCTCAACGCCGCGGGCGGCGCCCGCGTAGACTACTACCAGTCTTTACCCTCCCGTGATCAGGCCGCCCAACAACAATTGTTGGTAGCTGCAGAGGCAGACCTTACCCGCGCCATCGAAATTCACCCCACTTACCGGAATGCTTACCTGCTGCGGGGCAACGCTCACCTGCTGCTCAAGGAATATGATGCCGCCATTGCCGATTATGATCAGGCCATTGATATGAGTAATGACGGTTATCCGGCAGCAACGGATAATCTGGTTATTGCCCTGACGGCCGCCGGCCAGGATGCAGGAGAGGGTAGGGGGGATCTCAACGGTGCCTTCCGCTACCTCCGGCGCGCGGAACAACTGGCCCCCGACGATTATGAAACCCTGCGCCTCCTGGGCGTCGCCTCCGGCGTTTCGGGCCAGACGGCCCAGGCCCTGAATTACTTCCAAAGGGCAGCGCAGGCCCGGCCGAACGACCCGGAAGCGCGCTGGAATTACGCCATCGCCCTCTACAATGCCGGCCAGACCGAAGCCGCAGAAGCAGAATTTCAGGAGGCCGAAAGACTCAAGCCCGGAATAAGAAAGGAACGGGCAGGTTAACAGGGGAAGAGTTACGGGTTTATGCAACCCGCAACCCGCAACCCGCAACCCGCTACCGCATATACTCCCAAGCCGTCTGGTACAGCCCGTGCTGCTCCACGTAATTCAGGAAACCGGCAAAGAACTTATCCTGGCCGATGGTGGCACTGTCACCGATTACGATCAGGTACTTTTTGGCCCGGGTAAGGGCCACGTTCATCCGGCGGTAATCCGCCAGGAAACCGATTTCGGCTTTTTCGTTGGAGCGTACGAGCGAGAGGTACACCACGTCGCGTTCCCGCCCCTGAAAACCGTCTACGGTGTTGATGGTCAGGTCAAAGTCGCTGACGCGCTTTTCGGCTTCCAGGCGATCTTCAGCCTGGATCACCTGTTCGCGGTACGGCGTGATGATGGCTACCGAAGGCAGGGGGTCCTCCGGAGGGATGGCACTGCGGAGGTCGAGCAAGTGCTCAATCAGGATGTTGAGCTCTCCGTCGTTGTACCGGCTTTTAAAACGGGGATGCAGCTTCTCCTCAAAACCCGTACCGGCCGTATCGATAAAAACCACGGATTCGGTGAGGGGGATGCCGGGCAGCGTCCTGGTCGCTACCAGGTCGGCGGCCTCCAACTGCCCCCGGTAGAAATAATCGTTGCTGTAGCCCATGATGGGCCGATTCATGCGGTATTGCACCTGCAATAATGCGTGCTGCAGGTCCCCCGCCGTACCGGGCAGTGGTGCTTTGGTGACTTTTATTTCAGTATCTCCCCGACTGAGGCATTTTTCGAGGAGGGTCTCGGTAAGTCCGGCCTTTTCGGCCTCCCGGTTCTTGACGGTAGGCGGCAGCTGAAACGGATCACCGGCCAGAACCACGCGGTTGGCCTTGAGAATGGGGATCCAGGTCGCCGGCTCCAGGGCCTGGGCCGCTTCGTCGATAATGCAGGTCCGGAATTCGTGCTTACTCAGCAGAGAGCTGGCGGCTCCGATCAGCGTACAAACAATCACCTCTGCCGTGTCCAGTACGTGGTCCAGCGTCCGGTCTTCCAGCTGGCGGGCCCAGTTGTTCAGCCGCCCGGCATCCCGGAAGAGCAGGCCTTTGTCCCGCCCTTTCGATTTGTGGGCCTTGCGCCGGATGTTCGCGGCTTCCTGGCGCAGCTTTTTTACTTGTTGCGTGTCCGGGTGGTCAGCAATCTGAAGGTCCAGGGTATGCCGCAGGACGTCTTCTTCCACCCGGCTGATGTTACCGGTCCGGACAACGTTGATCCCCATCTCCGCCAGGCGAATCGTCACCAGGTCGGCAGCGGAGTTACTGGGGGTACAGAAGAGAATCCGGCTTTCCGTTTTCAGCAATTCCCCCACTGCGGCGACGAGGGTGGTCGTTTTGCCCGTTCCCGGAGGGCCGTGGACCAGGCTGACGTGATCGGCGCCGAGCAGGTGCGCAATGGCCTGCCGCTGACTTTCGTTGAGGTGCCCCAGGTGGGCTACCGCCGCAGGGGGTACCGGGCGGTACTCCGCCGGCCGGGTGCCCATGATGACGTCGCGTAATGTCTTTATCCTGCCGCTCTCCACTTCTTCCAGCTGTTGCAGGGCCCGGTCCATTTCTACGTACGTTCGTTCATCGAACATCAGGTCGACGCCTACACCACCAGCCTGCAGCCAGTCGGGAAGGTCTTCTCCTCCCAACACGATTTTCATGGTGTTTTTCTTCACGTAGTGAATGACGCCGGCCCGCTGTGGCCCGTTGGCCAGCGGTTGCGTAGTGAAAAGGTTGACGGACGTGCCGGAGCGAAACTGGTGGCTTTCTTCTCCTTCCCGAACGACGGTAACGCTAGGCCGGCCACCGATGCCGTAGCCCGTTTCCGTTACCTGCAGCGGGTACCAGCTGTAGCCTTTGGCCACCCGTTTGACCAGGGGCATCGCCTGGATAACTTCGAGGTGCAGGCGACGCTCCTCTTCCCGTTCGAGTTGCACGAGGTGGCGCTGGTGGGTAAGGTAAGCTTGCTGAGCGTCGGTCAAAATAAGTACGGTGAAAAGTCAGACAAAAATGTGGCAAGGTAACCAGGCTACCGGCGGAAGGGTTGCAGTTTTTTTCGGGATCAGGCGCGGCCGCAGGTGCAAAGAAAGGTAAAAAGCAATCTGCCCGGCCTGGTTTCGTCCGTTGGCCTGCTCCGTCTGGTTGTGGCTGGCACCTGCGGCCGCGCCCTTAATTCCTCCCTGGTCCGGCCGTCAGCGGGGGGAATTTGCCGCGTTGATTCTTTTTTGATTCGCCAGGCAGAACACGCATTTCTCAACCATCACCCGGAGTGCCCGAACCGAGCAGAACTTACAGGTTTCTGGGGTCGACCACCTCACTGCCGGCACTACGGCCACCGATGCTGTAGGCTACTACAATTTCAATACTGCCATTCTGGGCGCCCTTCAGGTCGCTCAGGCCCAGGTCATAAGCCAGGCACATGGAGAGGTTTTCGGAGAGGTACAAGCCACCGAGTACACTGGCGCTCTCCCCCGTGCCATTCCCGCCCAGCCGGTAGGATACCCCGGTAAAGAGATTTTGCCCGAGGTGAGCCGTGACGTTAAAATCAGCATCGAAGGGAGCGCCGGCCACGTATTTAGCAAGTATTTGTGGTTCGAGTGCCAGTTTGTCGGACAGCTGAAACTTGATCCCGCTCATGAAATAAAAGTGGCGGGCTTCCCGGGAAATGATGGTCTCTTCCCCGCCCAGGTCAATGTCACTTTCCAGCAGGCGGGGAACGCTGATCCCGACGTAATAGGCCGGCCCGTCAATGTAAATGCCGGCACCGAAGTTCGGGACTACTTTGGATTCCGTTGCTCCGGGAATGGCAATGTCCACCCCGCCGCCCTGGGTGGGCCTGGCCCGTGCGTACTCAATGTTAAAGTAGCGCGCGGAGGCCGAGATGCCGAGGCCCAGGCGGGAACCCCGCCCCAGGGAGAAACGATAGGCATAGCTGCCTTCCACGTTGTATTGTTGCTCCAGACCAATGGTGACCCGGCTTAGCCGGGCAGCGACTCCCGTACCCGCAGAGGTGAGGGGCGTATTGAAGGTGGCTACCTGACTGGTAGGCGCTTCCTCCAGGCCCAGCCACTGCTGGCGGGCCGCTACCTGAAACCGGGTCGACTCCGGAGATCCGGCTACGGCCGGATTAAATCCGAGTTTGTTGTACATAAACTGCGTGTACTGCGCATCCTGTTGTGCGAAAAGCGTGGCGGATACTAAGCAAAGCAGGAAAAGTAGGCTTTTTGAGGTAGTCATGGTGCTTAGCGTTCAATTCTGACGGAGCCGGATTCGCCGTCGCGGCCGTCTCCGAAGTCAATGGTGTAGAAATAGGTGGCAACGGGCAGCTGGCTCCCCTGGAAGGTGCCGTCCCAATCGCTTTGGTAGGGCGTGCTGCTGCGGAATACTTCGTCGCCCCACTGGTTGTAAATGGTTACCCGACTACCCGGGAAGCGGTCGGTATCCAACAGACAGGGCACGATGAAAAAGTCGTTCATCCCGTCATTGTTGGGGGTAAATATGTTGGGTGCCTCACAGTCGACATCTCTACCGACCCTGATGAAAACCGTGGCGGATGCGGTAGAACAACCATCCGTCAGTACTTCGTAATCGAAGCTAAGTTCCCCGACAAAATTCGCCGGCGCCAGGAAGGTAAACGTGCCGTCACCATTGTCCCGTAATTCACTACCCCTGGGCATTTCGCCGAAGACTACGGTAGTGGCATCCGGGGTGTTGTCATTCTCCGTCGGATCGAAAGTGACTTCTCCCTGAAAAGGGGCTTCGTAATCGTCATTGCGGGGCTGCGGTGGCTCCACGTAGGTAATCACTACCGTGTCGCGCGAGCGATCTCCACAAAGTCCTTCGTCTACTTCCCACACGAAGAGGTTCTCACCGGTCAGGAGTCCGAGCACGGTGCTCGTCGGGCTTTCCGGGTCGGACACCGTAACGAGGTCAGGGTCGAGACTGCGCCAGCGGCCCACAGAACCAATCGTTGCGGCGTCAGCGGCCAGGGTGGCGCGTCGTTGATTGGTACAAACCGTCTGGTCTTCGCCTGCGTACGGGGAGGGATCACTGACGGTCACTACTACGTTGTCGGCTTTAACCCCGCAGCTACTGACTACTGTCCAGGTAAACGAATAAATGTTGTTTGCCTGCAGGCCGGTGATCAGGGTATTGGGGTTGGTGGGCTCTTCGATTACGACGCCCAGAAGTTCCTGAGCAAGAGCCTGTGTCCAGCGGCCACTACTGCCCGTCATTACCGGAGCATCGGCATTAAGGCGGATGGCTTCCCTGGCACAAGCCAGCACGTTTTCACCGGCAAAGGCCTCTTCTCCGTCCGTTACCGTCAGGGTAATTGTATCCGCAGCATAGTTAATGCAGCTTCCATTGGAAAGCGTCCAGGCAAATTGATACGGGCCACCCACCTGGGTAAGTCCCTGTACTGCGGTCGTACGCGAACCGGGATTAACAATCATTATCTCTCCCATGCCGGATACGAGGCTCCATTGTCCGGTACCCATCCCTCCCGGAGCGGCGTCCAGGATGAACAGCCCTTCACATACTACGGTGTCTTGACCGGCATTAGGCTGAAAGTCAGTATTCGCTTCATCGAGGCGTATCGTTACGGGCGTCGAAGCAGCACTTGTACAACCACCGTTAGTCGCACGTACCGTAAAGTTGAAAAGACCACCACCGGCGAACAGACCAAAATCGGTTATTTCCTGGGTAAGGTCGCTGGTGGGTTCCCCAACGGGTACCTGTCCGTCCTGAATAAACCATTGATAACTGGCCCCTTCGGTAGCCGTATTGGGATTGACACTGAGTTGGAGGACTGCCTCCGGGTCGCTGATGCAGATCGGAGCAATTGGTTGGATTACGGGAACCCCGGGAGTGGGGGCTACGGTAATGTCAACGGACATGGTATCTGAAGCACACCCCCCGATGGTCGCAACAACGCTGTAGCGGCCAGGATGCACGGAAGGGTCTGCGCGAACAATCGTCGGATCGGGCAGGCTGGAGCTGAAGTTAGAAGGCCCTCTCCAGGAATAGTTGGCGCCGGGCAAATCGGTTGCCTGAAAGTTAATGGGCTGGCCGGCGCAGGCAGGGTCGTTGGCCATAACGGTAATGGCCGGGAAGGGCGTGACGGTGATCATCCTTGCTTCCGAGGGCAGGGAGGTGCACCCCCTGCTGATTACCCGCACGGTAAAGCCTCCGGAAAGGGAAGGCTCGATGTCCCGCAAGTTCAGGGTGTTGCGGGTGGTAGGGATGTTGGTGCCATCCGGAAGGCGCCACAAATACGTGCTGCCCGGACCAAAGTCATTGGTCATCAGGGTGAGGGAGTCGCCGGCACAGATGGCCGTCAGGCCGTTTTCGGTAAAGGGCTGGACGGGGGCAGCAGGCGCAAAGTCAAACTCTACTTCCATGCTGAAGGTAGGCGAGACACAGCCCAGCGCATTGATCACCTCCAGGGTGTACAGGCCGTTAGAGGCCAGACTGACGTTAGGAATGTTAAAAGTATCACTGGTGCTCGTCCCTTCCGGTCCGTTCCAGCGGTAGGTGTAACTTTCCCCTTCCGGAAGCGCCGGAGAAATATTAGCCGTCAGGCTTACGGGTTCACCACCACTCAGGCAATTTCCGGAGGAAACAGCGATGGATTCAATCACAATTCCCGGAAGCACCGCTACCGGAATAGTATCTTCCGCAAAGCAGCCGGAGGGAGAGGTTACGGTGAGGATGTAGTCTCCGTTAAAGGAAGCGTCTACATTTTCCAGCACCGGCGCAATACCCACGGCGGAAAAGTTATTCGGCCCCCGCCACCGGTAAGTACTGCCACCAATGTTGCTGGCGCCCTGAAGGATGAGGTCGTTGCCCGAACACACCGGATCGGGAATAATCGTGGTTTGGGGCCGGGGGCTGTCCCCCAGTCGAACATTGACGGGAGCGCTGGGGGCGGATGGGCAGCTACCGCGTTGAATGCGGACGGTCCAGTCTCCGGCGATGGAGAGATTCCCGAACCCCGTGTCATGGGCGGAAAGCCGATAGCGCGTGCTTCCCGGCGGCGTGGCGACGTAGTGGTCCGAGGGGTTGAGATTGACCCGCCAGTACTGATCGTCGAACCGCTCCGCCCCGCGCTTGGCGGAGGCGGCGTTCTCGGGTTTCGCCGCGTGCAGAAGCTCGAAATCGAAAGCGAACGGGT
>JAUIIF010000698.1 GCA_030431945.1 Bacteroidia bacterium
ATCGCTACGTCTGGCTGGACCGCTTCACCATCCGTAACCTGGAGCTCCTCCACTCCCCGCACGACAACGGCGTACCGCTGGTGGCCGTAATGGACCATACCGTCACGCCCATGGGCGGCCGCCTGCTGCGGAAGTGGGTGGTGCTGCCGTTGCTAAACCCCCAGGCCATCAAAAGCCGGCATACGGTGGTCCGGGCTTTCGTCCAGGATGCCGTGCTGCTCCAGGACCTGGACGAACACCTGCGCAAGATCGGAGACCTCGAACGCCTCATCTCCAAGGTGCCGCTGGGCAAAATCAACCCGCGCGAAATCCGGTCCCTGTCCGATGCCCTCTGCGCCCTGGCCCCCATCAGGGAATTGCTGGCCGGAACGGGGAATGAGGTGTTGCGGGACATTGCCGGCCGCCTGGATGCCCTGCCCGACGTCTGTGCCGAAATCGACCGCCAGTTGCAGGAGAGCCCGGCCGTCAACCTGAACAAGGGGGGCGTCATCGCCGATGGGTTCGATCCGGAGCTGGATGAGCTGCGCGACATCACCCGCAACGGTAAGAACCGGCTGGCCGGCATCCAGCAAAGGGAGGCAGAGCGCACGGGCATCAGCAGCCTGAAAATCGGCTTCAACAACGTCTTCGGCTACTACCTGGAAGTAACGAATAAGTACAAAGATCAGGCACCGGATGACTGGACGCGCAAGCAAACCCTCACCAACGCAGAACGGTACATCACGGAGGAACTGAAAATCCTCGAAGACAAAATTCTGAACGCCGAAGACAAGATCCTGCAACGGGAGGAAGAACTCTACGAGGAGCTCGTCGTCTGGCTTCAGCAATTCATCGCTCCCGTGCAGCACAATGCCGCGCTGGTGGGGCAACTCGACTGCCTGCTCAGCTTCGCCAAGCTGGCCAACCGCAATCGCTACGTGGAGCCGGTGCTCGATGACAGTAAGGACATCGAGATCGTCCAGGGCCGGCACCCGGTCATCGAAAAGCAGCTGGCGGTAGGGGAGCAATACGTACCCAACGACGTGCAGCTGGACCCGGACGGTCAGCAAATCATCATGATCACCGGACCCAACATGAGCGGTAAGTCGGCCCTGCTCCGGCAAACGGCCCTCATCTGCCTGATGGCCCAGATGGGCAGTTTCGTCCCGGCCGAGCGCGTTCGCCTCGGGCTGATTGACCGCGTCTTTACCCGGGTCGGCGCCAGCGATAACATCAGCTCCGGTGAATCAACCTTCATGGTGGAGATGAACGAGACGGCCAGCATCATGAACAACATCACGGACCGGTCACTGATCCTGCTCGACGAGATCGGCCGCGGCACCTCCACCTTCGATGGTATCAGCATCGCCTGGGCCATTGCCGAGTACCTGCACAGTAACGGCGATACGCGGCCGAAGACACTTTTTGCCACGCATTACCACGAGCTCAACGAGCTGGGCAGCCGCCTGGAGCGCATCAGGAACTACAACGTGGCCATCAAGGAGCACGGCAACAAGATCATCTTCCTGCGCAAGCTCGTGCCGGGGGGGAGTCAGCACAGCTTCGGGATCCACGTAGCGCAAATGGCGGGTATGCCGCGGGAGATCGTCCGTCGGGCCACGGATATTCTGGCCCAGCTGGAGTCGCAGCACATCGACCAGGATCACGTGGGCGCGGCCGCAGGTGCCGGGCAAGGTTCGGCGGCCGGGCAGGGCGCTGCCCCCACGGTTAAACCCGTTGCGGCGACTAATTTTTCCCAGCCCGCCCCCCAGCTCTCCATCTTCGAGACCGTCGACCCGACGGCCGGGGCCATCAAAGCCGCCCTCGAAGCCGTCAACATCAATAACATGACGCCGATCGAGTGTATGATGAAGCTGAATGAAATGCTGGCGCTGCTGGAGGAATAGGACTGCGGCGTGATAACAGCTGCTGCCGGCAGGGTTGCTGCAGATGGTAAAACCGGGCTTGGAAAAAACGAGCGGGAGATGTACAATATCGCCACCGCCCTCGTCCCTGGCATAAACCCACTTTGCCTGCGGCTGTTTTTGCTCTTTTCCCTGTTGATTCTGGGTAGCGTCCTTTCCGCCCAATCTGCCGCCGCTGAGGAGACCATGGTCCGCGGGCGTTTTGCGCGGTTGGCATAAGGTTCGCGCAACTGAACGGCGTGTCGTCCGTTAGGCCTGCGAAAAATCTTTTACTATGCCGCGTTTAGTCAAAACCAGCGTGTTGTTTTTTCTGGCCCTCCTGATCGTCCTGATCATCGTCGCGTGGTGGCCTACGCCCCTGGGTATACTGCTTTGTGCCGGGTTACTCTCCGGGGTGGTCTTGTTGCAGGTGTACCTGGTCCTGACGGACGATAGTATGCCGCCAAGGGGGCCGGTCCACGGAAATTACGAGCAATTCTGAAGGGGCTTGCCTGCTACTTTTTATTAAACAGGGTTTGCACCCGCGGCCGCGCCCTGGCTTTCAATTGGTCGTAACGGGGGCGCGGTCGCAGGTGCAGGGAAGAGAGGTGGTGCCCGGTCTGGTTATTCGCCGGTCAGCGCCCGGTTAAACGCTGCGGCACCGCCTACGACCGGCAGCGAAATGCTGGTGTTGCCCAGGTCTACCGT
>JAUIIF010000046.1 GCA_030431945.1 Bacteroidia bacterium
CTTTTCTTCCCCCAGATGAAGCCGGAGCGCACGGAAGCTGCGGAGGAGTAACTTACTTTAGCGGCAGGGTAGTTTTGTAGAAAACGGGTAGCATCAGTCGGCCACGTTCCCCCTGCAACTACCCTGCTGCACGACCACCATACTACTAAACGACCACCCTGATATGCTCGCTTACATCACCTGGGATGCCTCTCCCGAAATTTTTCGCATCGGTAGCTTTGCCCTCCGTTGGTACGGCCTGATGTTTGCCCTGGGCTTTATGCTGGGTTTCTGGATGGTCCGCAAGATGTTTCTGGCCGAGGGCGCGCCGGAGAAGTGGTTGGACTACCTGTTTTACTTCCTGATCGGGGGTACGGTGCTGGGTGCCCGTTTCGGGCACGTGGTCTTTTACCAGTGGGATTACTACAGCCAGCACCTGGCGGAAATTCCCCGGATCTGGGAGGGGGGGCTGGCCAGCCACGGTGGCGTGGTCGGCGTCGTTACGGCCCTGGCCCTGTTCAGTTATTTCATCAGCAAGAAGTCCTTCTTCTGGGTGAGTGATAAGGTAGCCGCACCAATTGCGCTGGTGGGCGCTATGATCCGGTTCGGTAACCTGATGAACTCCGAAATCGTCGGGGTGCCCAGTGACCAGCCGTGGGCCTTTAAGTTCGTGAACGCCGCCCGGGCGGGTATGCGGGAGGTGCCCAGGCACCCGGTACAACTCTACGAAATGCTGAGTTACCTGTTGGTATTTGGCATCCTGCTGTGGCTGTACTGGCAAAAGGACGCCTGGAAAAAGCCGGGCCTGTTAACGGGGCTGTGGTTTATCGGCATCTTCGGCTTCCGCTTTATCTGGGAGTACTTTAAGAGCGACCAGGGGGGCTTCGGCGAGGCCCTGACTACCGGACAATGGCTGAGTGTACCTTGCGTGCTGGCCGGTCTGGTGATGGTGTTGCTGGCGAAGGAGAAAAAATAGCCTGGTACTCCCTTCTTTGGTATTGCCAGACCTGTTCGGGCGCGGTCGCAGGTGCAAAGTTCCGTTTGGCGGGCGATGGGAAAAGCCCGACCTTAGCCTACGTCCATGTCCATCAGTAGCCAACTCCTGTTTTTCTTTTCCGCCCTCGGTGCTTTCAATGGCCTGTTACTGGCGGTGTACCTGCTTTTTTTCCTGCGCCCGGCCCGTTTAAGTAATCGCTTGCTGGGTTTTCTGCTGCTGGCCCTCAGCGTCCGGATCGGTAAATCCGTTTTTCTCTTTTTCCATGCAGACCTGGCGCTGGTCTTCCTCCAACTCGGCCTTACCGCCTGTTTTTTTATCGGGCCCCTGTTGTGGGCCTACCTGAAAGCGGCGCGGGACGGATTGGAGAAAATGCCCACTGCCTGGTGGATCGGCTTCGGTACTCTGGCCCTGATCATCCTGGGGATCGGGTGGTGGCGGCCCTACACGACCTACCCTGCATTCTGGCGGGGCGGCTTCATCCGCTACGGCATCTACAACGTCTGGGCCATCGGTCTGCTTGCCGGTGGGTGGGTGTTGCTGCCGGTGATCAGGCAGCAGAAATGGTCGACGATCGAGATCTGGTGGATCAATATATTTTTCGGTAACCTGATCGTACACCTGGCTTATCGCTACGGCGTGTACACCAGCTACATCGTGGGGGCGCTGACTTTCTCCTGTGTCTTTTACTTACTGGCCCTATGGTTTTTCCTGCAGCGCCGGGAGGCGGGCTTCCTGGTGGCGGAACGCCCCAAATACGGGGATAAACGGATTGGGGAAAAGGAAGCCCGTGACTTGCTCGCCCGCTGTAATGCTGTAATGGAAAAGGAGAGGCGGTACCTGGACCCGTCCTTTAAGCTGGCCGACCTGGCTGCCGCGGCCGGAAGCACTCCCCACCAGGTTTCCCAACTGCTGAACGATAACCTGGACCAGAGCTTCGCCGGCTACCTGCGTGCCTTTCGCATCCGCCACGCCCAGTCGCAGATCCTGACGGAAGAGCACCTGACCCTGGAAGCAATTGGTGAAGAAGCGGGCTTTGGATCTAAATCCACCTTCTACGCCGCCTTTCGGGAAGTAACGGGCACCACCCCGGCCCAGTACCGCAAAGCGGCACTGGAGAACCTGCGGGCCGACAGCTGATGCTTTTAGACTACCCGGTCTGCCCCGATGGCCCGGAAAATGGCTTACCGGTAGGCCCGATTTCTCCAGAATTATGATTCCGAACACCTGCAGTACCTTGAAATTAGGGCGGTAAGCTGACTGGCCGGAGCTTTGTGGAAACAACTCCACAGACTACATGAAAGTACGGTTGGCCACGTCAGGTTTGCTCCTGCTTCTTTTCCTTTGCACCTGCGACCGCGCCGCAAAAAGTGCCCCGGTCCGGACGACAAATAATGACCTGGAAGCAGCGGCCCGGCCCGTGAAAACCACGGTGCTGGCCGGGCTGCGCCGCCCCTGGTCCATGAAATTTCTGACGGAAGACGAAGCCCTGGTGACTGAAAAAGACGGGGGGCTGCTGCGGGTAAACCTGCGGGAAAAATGGCGCAGGCCCATCCACGGCTTGCCGGAAGACCTGGCTGATAGTTTGCACGTGGATACCTTTCGCATGTCCCGGTGGGATACGTACCCGGCAGCTCACGGACGGGTAGGGAAATTCAATGCCGGATTGCTGGAAATTGTCCTCGATCCTGACTTTGCGGACAACCAGCTTGTCTACCTCTCCTACGTTGCTCAACAAAGTGAATTCGGCTACGCCCTGCGGGTGATCCGGGCAACCCTGGCCGGTGACCGGCTGACTGATCCGGATACCCTCCTTACCGTGCCGCCCTTTACCCCCGTGATGTATCACTTCGGTGGCGGGATGGCCTTCGGGGCCGACGGAAAGCTCTACATCACCGCCGGAGAAAGGCTCTTCTGGGACAGTCAGCAGCCGTCCGAACCCATCGCGCAGAACCTGCGCGACCCCCGCGGAAAGATTTACCGGATTAACCCGGACGGCTCCATCCCGGCAGATAATCCTGACTTTGGCCCGGAAGCCGTGCCGGGGCTTTACGCCCTCGGGATTCGGGCGGCCCAGGGCCTGGCCCTGCATCCACGTACCGGGCAGATCTGGTTTACGGAACACGGCACTATCCAGGGCGATGAACTGAACCTGCTCCGGCCCGGTGCCAACTATGGGTGGCCGCTCGAAAGTACCGGGGCTTACCGCGGCGGCTACGAGCCGCCGGAACGGGAGGTCGTTACTACCCGACCGGTCTGGTACTGGCTGCAAACCGTTGCCCCGACGGGGTTGGCCTGGTACTTCGGCGACGAATTTCCCTCCTGGCAGGGCGACCTGTTGGTACCCGGCCTCTCCCGGGGCAGTCTTTGGCGGGTAAGAACGGACGGAGAAACCGTCAAAAGCCTGGAAGAATTGCTGGTGGACGACCGGTCGCGTACCCGTAAAGTTGTCATCAGCCCCGGCGGGAAAATATACCTGCTGACGGATGAGGAGGAGGGCAAGATCATCCGCGTGGAAAATGCCGCCACCCTTACCCAGTACGAATAACCTCGTTCCGGTGCCCGTGGCCAGTAATGCCGTCAGGAGGGCCGGACGATCATTTCATTTTCACCAAACCATACTACTAATGAAAAAGCTTCTTCTTTTACCTTTTTTCTTCCTGTTGTTGCTGACCACAGCCCGGGCCCAGGATTCTGACTATGCCCTCGTGGAACAGACGGTTGGGTACTACCTGGATGGTGGTACGAACCGTAATTTTGAAACGCTGAAAAAAGCCTTTCATTCCTCCGCCAAAATCCGTTACATGACGGCCGATGGCTACCAGGAAGCCAACTGCCTGGAATTTTTCAGTGGCATGGAGCCCGGCCCTAAGCAGGATCGTAAGACCCGGGTGGTCAGTATAGACGTGACGGGCATCGCCGCTTCCGCCAAACTGGAAATTGAATACCCCACTTTCACCTTCGTGGACTACATGACGCTGATGAAAATCGAAGGAGAGTGGAAGATCGTCGCCAAGGTGTCTTACCGAAGAAATGTTGCGACGAAGTAAGGAACCTGATAACCAGGGATGTCGTCATGTCTGATTTGTCAGATTTGCACGGGTTGATTTTTGTGACTGGTAAGGCGTTTAAAACCGGAATATTGCTGCAGGTGCTACCTGGTAGCGGTGCGGAGGAAGGAGGATTTGAGCAACGCCGCCAGTCGCAAAAAGACGCCCCGGAAAAGGGACAATATTAGCCTGGCCGTTTCTTCCATGAGGAAAATGGTTTACCTATCCGCAGGATGGGACTTTGCCTGTGCTTCCCCTTGCGGGCTGCTGCGCAGCAGTCCGGGACCGAACCGGCCCGTTTTTCGCCTTTTGGCTGACATGCGAACAGTGTATTAGCCCTGGACCAGTCGCCATTCTCCAACAGCGGGTTATTGAAAATCAATTATATTTACCCAAATTTGTTTGAAACAGCAGTAGCTTTTTATGCCCCCGCCCACTGACCACAAGGTCGCAATGCTTGATCGTTCCGTAGCCTACCTGAAGGGTATTGGTCCGGCCAAGGCCAATTTGTTAGTGGAGGAGCTGAACATCCGGTCCCTGGATGATTTACTCCATGCCTATCCTTTTCGCTACGTTGACCGGACGAAGTTCCACCGGATCATCGACATAATTCCCAACGAAGGTGCCGTTCAGGTAAAGGGTAAACTGACTACGTTGAGCGTAAAGGGCGCCGGGCGGGCCATGCGGCTGGTAGGCCGGGTGCGGGATGAAAGCGGTGCGGCCCTGGAACTGGTTTGGTTTCGCGGCATCAATGTTCTTCAGAACATGTTTATCGTAGGGGAGGAGTACATAGTCTACGGTCCGGTTCAGGAGTTCAATGGCCGGCTCAGTATTACCCATCCGGAGATGGAGCTTGCCCGCCAGGCCTCCACGGAGGCAGCTACTTTTGAACCCGTCTATTCCAGTACGGAGAAGCTTAATCGCCGGGGGCTGGACCCTCGTGGCCGCAGAAAACTTATCCGGGCCTTGTTTGAGCAGCTGCCGGTGGAGGAGTTGCCCGAAATTATCCCGGCCTACCTTATGCGGGAGCTGCGGCTGATGCCGCGTGGCCGTGCCCTGCAGGCCATCCATCTTCCGGCCAACCAGACGGAACTGGATACTGCCCGGCGACGGCTCAAATTTGAAGAGCTTTTCCTGCTGCAGTTGCGTTTGTTGCAGCTCAAGGTCGTGCGGGAAGCCCAGGTAGCCGGTTATCGTTTTACGAACATCGGTGCCGTTTTTAACGAATTTTATACCACTAAGCTTCCGTTTGAATTGACCGGTGCCCAAAAACGGGTACTTAAGGAAATTCGGGCAGATTTAGGGCGGGGGATACAAATGAACCGGCTGCTGCAAGGGGATGTCGGCTCCGGCAAGACCATGGTGGGGCTGATGTCCATGCTGATGGCTCTGGATAATGGGTTTCAGGCCTGTATGATGGCCCCTACGGAAATTCTTGCTTACCAGCATTACGAATCTATCCAGGAATACGTTGCCGGCATGGACATTACGGTGGCTTTTCTTTCCGGCAGCATTAAGGGTAAAGCCCGCAAAGCGATCCTGGAAAAGCTGCTGGCCGGCGAGATTGACATTCTCCTGGGGACTCACGCGCTGATTGAGCCGTGGGTCGAATTCAAGAACCTCGGCCTGGCCATTATCGACGAGCAACACCGCTTTGGGGTAAAGCAGCGGGCCAAGCTGTGGGTTAAGAACAAACCCTTCCCGCCGCACGTGTTGCTGATGACGGCAACCCCGATTCCCCGCACCCTGGCCATGACTGCTTACGGCGACCTGGACGTCAGCGTTATCGACGAACTCCCCCCCGGCCGGACCCCCATACAAACGGTTCACTTCACCGAGCACCGCCGGGAGCGGGTTTTTGGTCGCATCCGCGAAGAAATAGCTAAGGGAAGACAGGCCTACATTGTTTATCCCCTCATCGAGGAAAACGAAAAGCTTGACTTACTGGCCCTGGAAGAGGCCTACGACGAGATGCGCTACAAGTTTCCCCCGCCGGACTATCAGATCAGCATCGTGCACGGCAAAATGAAACCGGACGTGAAAGATGCCGAAATGCAGCGGTTTAAAAACCGGGAAACGCACATCATGATGGCGACCACGGTGATTGAAGTCGGCGTAAACGTACCCAACGCCACGATCATGGTTATCGTGCATACGGAGCGCTTCGGGCTCAGTCAGTTACACCAGTTGCGCGGCCGGGTGGGCCGGGGTGGCGCAGCGTCCTATTGCATCCTGCTTTCCAGCGTTAAACTCAGTAAAGAGAGTAAGGAACGCATCAAAACCATGGTGGATACGACCGATGGCTTCAAGATTGCCGAGGCCGATCTGCGCCTGCGTGGCCCGGGTATGATTGATGGCACCCAGCAGTCCGGTCTTTTGCAAATGCGCATTGCCGACCTGGCCAACGATGGCCGTATTCTGTCCGTTGCGCGCGACCGCGCCAAGGCCATCCTGGAAGCTGACCCGAAACTTGAGCAGCCCGAGCATCAGGCCCTGAAGCAGCATATGGAAAGGTACCTGAAAGGGATAAAGGGCTGGGGCAGGATCAGTTAACCGGTGGGCGTTCCGTCATTATCCACCCAATTCTCCAATCATCCGGACCTCCGGACAACCTTCGCCGGCCCGGTAAGTTTCGTATATTACCCAACTAACTTATCCCTGATATGAACCAGAAAAAATTTATGACCCTCGGCATCGTAGGGTTTTTCCTGCTGATCGCCGTGATTATTTTCAGCAACGCCACTTTCGTTACCATTGACTCAGGAGAGCGGGGGGTGCTGTTCTACCGCTTTGGTGGTGGCCTGGATAAAGACAACATTTACCAACCAGGTTTCCACGTTGTCGCGCCGTGGAATACGATGTACATCTACGAAGTACGGGAACAGCAACTTGAGGAAGAGATGGAAGTACTTTCCAGTAACGGACTCAACATTAAGGTTGACGTAACGGCTCGTATTCGTCCGAATTACGATCAGATCGGGAACATTCACGAAACGTTTGGCCGCGAGTATATGCAACGGCTGGTCCGCCCGGAAGTACGGTCCGCCGTCCGGCAAATCATCGGTAAGTTCACCCCGGAAGAATTGTACTCCACCAAACGGGATGAAGTTCAGACCCTGATTACCGCAGAACTTTCCGGGGTGCTGGCTAAAAATTACATTGACCTGCGGGCGATTCTCATCCGGGATATTGAGCTGCCGAACAAAGTGAGAATGGCCATCGAAGAAAAATTGGAAGCGGAGCAGGGATCCCTGAAGTATGAATACATTCTGACGCGGGAAAAGCAGGAAGCTGAGCGTCGCCTGATCGAAGCCCAGGCCAAGGCCGACGCCAACCGTATTCTATCCGCCAGTCTTTCCGATAAAATCCTGCAGGACAAGGGGATCGAAGCCACCCTGGAGCTGGCCAAGTCACCTAACAGTAAAGTCATTGTTGTGGGTGGCCAAGGAGACGGCCTGCCACTGATTCTGGGCGGAGGCAATTAAGCAATGACGGAGCAGGAAAAGTCTCAAGCAAGCAAAGGAACGGAGCTTTCGACCTGGCTCGATTACCTGCAGCGGGAGAGCTGGCAGTTGGAGTTACTGATCAGTGGCTTCGTCGTCTTTCTCCTGATTGGCGGCTGGGAACCCGTAAAGGACCTGGAGTACGACTTGCGGCTGTTGTTCAACGCTTCCAAAAGCTATTTTTACCTCAGCTTTCTGTATTACGTCTTCCGAACGGCTTACGTAACCTTAATTTTCTGCTTACTTTTTCACGTCATCCTGCGGGGTATCTGGATTGCAGCTATTGGCTTACGGTCGGTCTCGGGCGACATTGATTACGACCGCCTTGCGTATCAACCGAAATTTAAAAACCGGCTACGGCAACGGTTGGGCTCTTTTGATGGCTACATCGAGCGGTTAGAACGTAATTGCAGCGTAATCTTCACCCTCGCGTTCCTCATTTTCTTCTGTTTTCTCAGCCTGGCAACCTGGGCAATTTTCGCCATCGCGGTGCAAGCCAGCTACCTGTGGCTTACGGGAATGAGCTACCAGGGCGGCGGAATTTTAGGCGGCGCGGGATTCGTTAGCCTTGCGGTACTAGTTATCGGGCTTGTTTATCTGCTGGATTTTGTTACCCTCGGCTTTCTCAAACGCGTGCGCTGGCTGAGTCGCCCTTATTATTACCTCTATGTTTTCATGGGCTGGGTTACCCTGGCCCGGTTGTACCGGCCGCTGTACTACAACTTGATTGACCATAAATTTGGTCGGATGCTCGCCTTGTCATTACCCGTAGTTATCCTGCTTATTTTGGCCTTAGTCTCCGTTAAGCAAGTGAAGTACACCTACTTTCCTGCAATGGTGGAAGACGGTAAAGTTTGGCTGGACTACAATAATTACGATGATGAGTCCCCTAATTTGTACGACCAACTCTGGCGAACCTCTCTCGCCAGCAGGTACCCGGAAAACAATTACGTTCGTGCATTTATCCCTTACCGCCCCTCCTATGATAATGCGCCTTTGCAACAAATAGACCCCCAACTGGAGATCAGCCAGTATACCGGGATCAAACTGCAAGGTGCCTTTACGCTCGGTAAGCGGTATAACCCGCAAGCGGATTATCAGGCTATGCTGGATGCTTTTGCCGAACTTCATCAACTGAGCATTAATGATACGCTCTTGCTCGATATTCCTCCGCTCTTCAAAATTCATCCCGAACGCCGCCAGCCTGGGGTGGAATACATGATCCCCGTCCACGATCTCCCCATCGGGCGGCACCGCCTCAAAGTACAGACCCGCTACTTAGCAGGAGATACCCTGGGGTGGAATACGGGCTACAACATCTATTTTTACAAATAGCCCATGCCCAAATCAGCAGAAGAAAAGAAGAGCCTGAAGGACTGGCTGGATACCATCCAGCAAGACAGTTGGCAGCTGGAACTGATCATCAGCGGTGTCGTTATTTTCCTGATGCTCGGGGCCTACGAACCCATCATGGGCCTGCGTCAGCAAATACGGCTGAATGTTCTTTCCGGCAGCGGCCTCCTGGCGGTCGCCGCGGGTGCCTACGGGGTTTTTCTGGTCGCTTATTTCTGCCTTTTGCTCATTTTTATGCTTCACCTCGTCTTGCGCGGGCTCTGGATCGGAGCAATCGGTCTCCGCTCCGTTTCGGGCGATTTTGACTACGAAGTACTCGATTACCAGCCCAGGTTCAAACAATGGTTGCGCCAGCGACTGGGGTCTTTTGATGACTACATCGAGCGACTGGAAACCCAGTGCAGCGTAGCATTTTCTTTTGCCTTCCTTATGTTCTTTGCCGTTCTCAGCTTAGGGTCCTATACCCTGGTAGTGGTTAGCATTACGCTCGGCGTCGCCACCTTACTCGGAGCAGATAACCCCGAAGCAGGCGGTTGGCAAACCGCCGTTACGGCCTTTGTCAACATCTTTATTTTATTGATCGGCCTGATCTACCTGATTGATTTTTCGAGCCTGGGGTGGTTTAAAAAAAGACGGTGGCTACTCAAAGTTTATTTCCCTTTCTACCGCTTTATGGGGTGGTTGACGCTGGCGCGGTTTTACCGCCCCTTCTACTACAACATGATTGACCACCCGTTTGGACGCAAACTCGTCAAATGGCTGTGGTTGATAATTTTCGGCAGTCTTTTTGCCGCCTCCATTACGATCGTTCGCTACCCTTACTTTCCTTACTCGGACAGTTCCGCCACGGTGGCGACCGCCGGCACCTACCTGGACAAGGTGCCCGTAGAAGAGATTAAACTAAACAGCCCCAGCCTGGGAAGCCGCTATGCCAGTGAGGATTACCTGGAGGTCTTCATCCCCTACCTGGGGGCGGCAGACGACCGCGTGATTCAGCAACTTTATCCCAACATGGCCCCGGCGCTTACGGGCAGCTTTGCCGTTGACGGTCCGGTTAACCTCTGGAGTGCCCGCAACCCGGGGTTCAGTGCCGACAGCCTCCTGCTGGCCCACCAGGCCCTGCACCGGCTTTACCTCAACGACAGCCTAATCACGGACATAGACTGGCAATTCTACGAACACCCCTTGCGCAGGCAGAAAGGCTTACTCTATGACCTGCCGGTCTACGCCTTACCCCGCGGGAAACACCTGCTGCGTTTTGACCGTTACCAACTAAACGCCCGGGATAGCCTGTACTGGCAGCAGCAGGAGAAAATCCTGTTTGTACGCTAGGCGCGGACGCAGGTGCAAGCCCAGGGTTAAGCGCAGGGTGGTCAACGCCCGCTCAGAAAGTTCCCTGGCCTTGTTTAACTTGTGCCATAAGTTACCCTTCACCTGCATGCGCCCAGTCGACAAACGTAAAAAAGCCCCTACCTCCTCCAGGAGTAAGCTCCAGGTATGGCTGGATAAAATCCAGCAGGACAGCTGGCAACTGGAATTGGTCATCAGCGGGGTCGTCATTTTCCTATTACTGGGGGCTACGCCGGCCATGTCGCAGCTAGAGTACAAAATTGACCTGCTTAAGCTCAGTGGCCATTACCTGGACTTTGCCAGCAACATCGGCTTCAGCTACCTGCAGGGCGGCCACCTGATCATTACGCTGTCTTTCATCGTTCACCTGATTTTCCGCGGCTTCTGGATCGGGGCGATCGGTCTCCGTTCCGTATCGGGTGACTTTGATTATCAGGCGCTGGGTTTTCAGCCGCGCTTCGACGCATGGCTACGGACCAGGTTAGGGTCATTTGATTCCTTTATCGAGCGACTGGAAATTCAGGCCAGCATTACCTTCTCCCTGGGCTTCCTCCTTTTTTTTGCCTTTATAAGTTCTGGTCTATTCCTACTGGCCACCATGGGGATAGGGTCTTTCGTCGGCCTGCTGATCAATGACAAACTTGGGTTTACGTCGCGCGTAAATACCTATTTCATCATTGTACTGGTGCTCCTGATTTTTGGTTTTGTATTCCTGGGCCTGGTGTATCTTTTCGACTTCGCGACCCTCGGCGCAGTAAAAAAACGCCGCTGGGCCCAGCGGCTTTATTTCCCGATCTACCGCTTTCTGGGCTGGATAACCCTGGCACGCTTCTACCGGCCCTTTTATTACAATTTGATCGACCACCCCTTTGGGCGTAAATTGGTCAGGTTGGTCATTCCCGGAATTTTCATTGCCACCCTACTGATTGATCTGGAAGTGGGCAGGAACCAATTTTTCCCTACCTCTACTGCGGGAGCCAATGCCCTCTCTGCAGGTGTTTACCTCGACCGGGATGAATTCAGTAAGCCTTACTTCGAATTGCCGAGCCTGCAGAGCCGGATAGCTGTAGCAGACTATCTGGAAATCTTTATCCCTTACCTGGGCAGGGATCACGATCCGGCCATCCGGGACAAATTCCCGGATTTGCCCACCAGTACCCTCCGGAGCGTAGGCATCGATGGCCTGCTTTCCGTCGAAGACGAAAGCATCAGTATCGATACGCTGCTGCCGGCCCACGTGGGGATTCACCGCCTTTACCTGAATGACAGCCTCTTGCAGAACGTTCCCTGGAAATTTTACCACCATCCGTTACGGGATCAGCCCGGCCTGCTGTACGAATTGCCCGTGTACGATCTGCCGCGCGGAGAGCACTGCCTTACTTTTGAAGTTTATCAAAAAATAAGTAGAAGGGCTGGATTTGATTGGGAAGAATGGCGCACCATCTGCTTCCTGCGCTAAAAGAACGGGCACCAGACAACTGGGCCAGGACTGTGCAAAAAGGGTTCCAGGCCGGCTCTTTCCAGCCTTACCTTGCACCGGCGGCCGCGCCCCCTCACTGTACGGGGCAGAAGCGGCCGGTCGGGCAAAACACCGCGCGTACCGATCCAAAAATGACGAAAGGCGGGTCTACCATCGGAAAACGGCAGAAAAAGCTGCTGCAGTGAACCTCTTGCCGTGATGTACCTTTGATTGGTAATAAAAATAAGTAACCACCCACAAATTCAGCATAATGACGCACCAACTCTACGATTTCGGCATGATCGGCCTCGGCGTTATGGGACGCAACTTCCTTCTCAACGTCGCTGACGATGGCTTCGCGGCCCTCGGTACGGACATTAACGAAGATTCCGTAAAAGCCCTCAACGAAGAAGGCGAAGGCATGAACGTCAAGGGCGTACACACGCAGAAAGAATTCGTGAGCCTGTTGAGTACACCCCGGAAAATTATGCTGTTGGTGCCCGCCGGCAAGATTGTGGATAAGGTCATTGAAGGCTTACTCCCCCTTCTTGATGACGGGGACATTATCATCGACGGTGGCAACAGCCACTACGATGACACCAACCGCCGCTACGAATACCTGAAGGAGAAGAACATCCGCTTTCTGGGCACCGGGGTTTCCGGCGGCGCCGAAGGCGCCCGCCGCGGCCCTTCCATCATGCCCGGCGGCGACCGCTCCGCCTGGGAAGTCGTGAAGCCGATCCTGGAAACCGTCGCCGCAAAAGTAGACGGCGACCCCTGTGTGACCTACATCGGGGAGTCCAGCTCCGGCCACTACGTCAAAATGGTGCATAACGGCATCGAGTACGGCCTGATGCAGCTGATCGCCGAAGCGTACGACGTTTTGAAGCGGGTGGGCGGCATGAGCAATGACGACATGAGTGCCCTGTTCGACAAGTGGAACAAAGGGCGCCTGAACAGCTACCTTATTGAAATCACGGCCGACATCCTGAAGCAGCGGGACGAGGAAATGGACGGGCACCTGCTCGACGTTATCCTCGATAAAGCCAAGCAGAAAGGAACCGGCAAATGGACCAGCCAGACGGCCATGGACCTGGGGGTACCCGTACCTACCATTGACGCAGCAGTAACGATGCGGGGCATTTCTGCCTTTAAGGAGTTCCGGCAGGATATGTCGAAACTATACAAGGCCGTCCATCCGGAGGAAGGCGTGCTGAAGGGAGAAGGGCTGGCCAAGTCCGTGGAAGAATCCCTGTACTTCAGCTTCATTATTTGCTACGCTCAGGGGATGCACCTTTTGGCTGAAGCCAGCGAGGAACTGAACTACAACCTCGACCTGGAAGGCGTAGCCCGCATCTGGCGCGGCGGCTGTATCATCCGGGCTAAGCTCCTGGAGCAAATCCGTGGTTCCTTCAGCAACCACCCCAAGCTGAAAAACATGATCTCGACCCGTCAGTTCCGCGATGAACTGCACAGCTGCCGGGAATCCGTCGTAGAGATTATGCACCTGACCAACGAACGGGGCATTTCCACGATGTGCATGTCTTCGGCCCTGCAGTACTTTGAAGCTTTCCGTTCCGACCGTCTGCCACTGAACATGGTACAGGCGCAGCGGGACTATTTCGGTTCCCACACGTACGAGCGGATCGACCAGAAGGGAACCTTCCACACACAGTGGGATAAGTAAGGGATCCTTAAAACCGACTCCGGCTTAGCCGTAAGTAGTTTGTCGCAAAAGAGCTACAAAATTGCCACAGCCGGTATGCAGCCGGTGGCAAGATGGAAAGCCGGGCGCATTCCTGGTGCTCCCGCATTACCAAAAGAAAAAGCCGCCAGGAAACAGTTTCCTGGCGGCTTTTCTAGTTACCGGAGCTTCGTGAAAGTTATTCTACTTCTTTCGCTACCTGCTCTTGAACGGCTTTTACCCTGGCTTCCACTTCCTTCAGTCTGGCTTCCGCCCGCTCGATGGCCGCTTCGCGCTGGCTGAGTTGCGCTTCCGTCATGGTACCCTCAGCTTTCGCCTTTTCCAGCATAGCTCTTGCCTTGGCGATCTTCCGGGTTGCTTCCGATTGTAGCGCCAGGCTCTGGCTGGCCGTCGCGGCAGCTTCCGCGCGAACTTCTTCATTACGTGCTTTTGCGGCTGCTGCGCGGGCCTGACCGAAGGCCTTGCCCTGCAGATCGCCCTTGTTTTTACCGTAAGCATTGCCGGCGCCGTCATCGTCGTCCATGGCGTCGTCATCGTCCATCATGGCCTTGCCCTCCTTAGCCTTGGCTTTCATTTCTTCGGCTTTTTCCTTGCCCTGGCCGCGCATCTCTTCACCTTTAGCTTTTGCTGCTTCGGCTTTTTCCTTGCCCTGGCCCT
>JAUIIF010000047.1 GCA_030431945.1 Bacteroidia bacterium
CACTCCGCGGGCCTTCAGCTCTTGCATCAGCTCGGCGGCTTTGGCGTCAAGCGCGTCGTTGGGCTTGGGGATGGGGACGATGACTACCTGAATGGGTGCCAGGCGGGGAGGCAGGACGAGGCCTTCATCGTCAGAGTGCGTCATAATCAGCCCACCAATGAGTCGGGTGGAGACGCCCCAGCTGGTGGCCCAGACGTATTCTTCCTGGTTGTCTGCGTTACTGAACTTTACGTCAAAGGCTTTGGCAAAATTCTGCCCCAGGTTGTGGCTCGTTCCGGCCTGCAGGGCTTTTCCATCCTGCATCAATGCTTCGATGGTGTAGGTGTTGACGGCACCGGCGAAACGCTCGTTGGCCGTCTTCACCCCCCGGATCACGGGCATGGCCATGTACTGCTCGGCGAAAGTGGCGTAAATTTCCTGCATCTGCAGGGTTTCTTCCTGGGCTTCCTCCGCCGTGGCATGGGCCGTATGCCCTTCCTGCCAGAGAAATTCGGCCGTGCGGAGAAACAGGCGGGTCCGCATTTCCCAACGGACGACATTGGCCCACTGATTGACGAGCAGCGGCAAATCCCGGTAACTCGTGATCCAGTCCCGGTAAGTATTCCAGATGATTGTTTCGGAAGTGGGCCGTACGATGAGTTCCTCCTCCAGCTTGGAGCTGGGGTCTACGATGACGCCGTCGCCGTCGGGGTCATTCATCAGGCGGTGGTGGGTAACCACGGCGCACTCCTTGGCAAAGCCTTCCACGTGGGCAGCCTCCCGGCTCAGGAACGATTTAGGGATAAAGAGCGGGAAATAGGCATTCTGGTGGCCGGTTTCCTTAAACATATCGTCCAGTTGCCGCTGCATACGCTCCCAAATGCCGAAGCCGTAGGGTTTGATCACCATACAGCCGCGGACGGCGGAGTTGCTGGCCAAATTGGCGTTTTTAACGATATCGAGATACCACTGGGAGTAATCTTCTTTTCTGGGGGTAACGGCGCTTGCCATATTGAACTATTGGTTGTCTTTCAACGTTTTATATAAGGACGGGGCCGCAGGTGCAAAAAATGTTTTGCGCAGCAGCAATGTTACCAAACACTGCTCGCCACGTCCTATACATTGTACCGGCGTTCGCGCCCAATAAAGCCGCCTGGCAAAGGAGAAAGTTGCTTTTTCCGTCGTCCCGAAGCGTTTTAACGCTTGTTTTTCCGGCTTTAAGCCCTCCTTAACCAAATGGAAGGCACAAAAGTACTACTTTCGACCTTGTAATAAGTGGCAGACTCACGGATTACACCAAACTTCTAACATTATGCGTAAGCAAAACATCTTCGCCGCAGTTTTTAGCCTTCTGGCTCTGCTGTTCGTCGCATCTCCGGCTACGGCCCAGTATGACGACGTCTATTATAACCCTTCTGACTTCAGCAGCTCCGACTACTCGTCCAACGATTACTACGCTGACGATAGTTACGATGCGCCTTATGAAGACAGCTACGACTACAACGACGACACGTATGACTACGAGTACACCAGTCGTATCCGTCGTTTCCGTCGCCCACTCAGTGGCTTCAATTACTACGACCCTTACTACGTAGACGCTGGTTACTACAACCCTGCTTTCCGTTCCTTCGGTACGACCGTACTGATTTACAACACGGGCAGCTTCTACCGTCCTATCCGTACCGCCTTTGGCCCCCGTTTCGTAAACGTTGGCTTCGGCAACCCCTACAGTGCCTGGAACCGTGGCTTCGGCTACAACTCCTGGAACCGTGGCTTCGGTTATGACGCCTGGAACAATGGCTTCGGTTACAACTCCTGGAACCGCGGCTTCGGCAGCCCCTGGGGCAACTCCTTCGGGGCCGGCGGCTTCGGTCGCGCCGGCGGATACTACTGTCCTCCGACTTTCGGTGGCGGTGTCAACTACAACACGGTTAACAACATCAACGTAGTGAATAACCGTGCGACCACGGCCCGCCCCCGTGGGGCAACCACTTCAATTGCCAACCGGATCGATCGTTCTGCTGCCAGCCGCACGGTGCCTGCTTCAGCAGCAAGCCGTTCTGCCAGCCGTGGCACCACTGCTACCCGCTCTGCTGCCCGCCCAACCACTACGCGCTCCGTGGGTCGCAGTCAGGCAACCCGCTCTACCCCAGCGGCCCGCAGTGCCAGCCCAACCCGCATTGATCGTAGTCGTACGACCGTTCGCCCCAGCACCAGCCGGAGCGCAACTCCCAGCCGTACCCGCAGCGTAACCCCCGGCCGGAGCTACACGCCAAGCCGTTCCACTACCCCCAGCCGGAGCTACACGCCGAGCCGTTCCACTGCGCCGAGCCGCAGTTATACGCCAAGCCGTTCTACGTCGCCCAGCCGGAGTGTATCACCAAGCCGCTCTTCCGGTAGTAGCCGGAGTGCCGCCCCCAGCCGCTCCAGCAGCAGCCGGAGTGCCGCTCCCAGTCGCTCCAGCAGTGGCCGCGGTCGTGGTGGTGAATAAATGATACCTGCTTCACCCCCGGTGAAGTATTGATTGCCCTACAGGGTGGAAGTACTTACGTGCTTCCACCCTTTTTCTTTTGGCGGTGGCATAGAGAAGGTCCATTAGCCACCAGGAAAAATGATATCCGTCATTTAAGTAAAGGGCCTGCGGCTAATTATTGCCGTCTTGGCGGAAAGCCCTTAAATTTGCCCCCTGGAAGTCTGCCTGCAGCTGGCCGGCAGCACCCTGGTGCACCAGTGAACAGCCCGGCGACGGAATATTCCAACTCTACCCCCCAACCAGACTAACTGCTCTATGTCTCCCCGCAAACTCCGTAACCTGCTTAGCCCGGAAGAACTTCGTGCCCGCCTTGCAGCGGAAACGGAACCGCGCGTGACCTTTAGTTTCTACCGTTACGCCCACATTCCGGAGCCGGAAGCCTTTCGCAATCAGTGCTACCTCCGTTGGTCGGCGCTCGACGTATTCGGCAGGGTTTACATCGCCAAAGAAGGCATTAATGGTCAGGTGTCCGTACCGGCCTCCAAGTTTACTGCTTATAAAGAGGAGTTGTACAGCGTCGACTTCATGGAGGGAATGCGGTTGAACGTGGCCATTGAAGCTGATGCCCCTTCCTTCCTGAAACTCAAAATCAAGGTAAGGGACAAAATCGTGGCTGACGGACTGAACGATGCCACCTTTGACGTAACCAAGCGCGGAAAACACCTGACTGCTCCGGAGGTTAATGCCCTGCTGGAGCAAGATGATACCATTGTCGTTGACATGCGTAATCACTACGAAAGCGAGGTTGGCTATTTTGAAGGTGCCATTCGGCCTGACATCACCAACTTCAGGGATCTGCTTCCTGCCGTGGAAGAAATGCTCGAGGAGCAGAAAGACAAGCAGATCATTATGTACTGTACTGGAGGTATCCGCTGCGAAAAAGCGAGCGCTTACTATCTGCACCGGGGTTTTGAGCATGTTTACATGGTCGACGGCGGCATCATCGAATACGCCCGCCAGTGCGAAGCACTGGGTCTTGAATCCAAATACCTGGGTAAAAACTTTGTATTCGATGAGCGCCTGGGGGAGCGGATAACGGAGCATATTGTCTCCCATTGTCATCAGTGCGGTGCGGCTTCTGACCGCCAGCTGGATTGTGCTAATGAGGCCTGCCACATCCTGTTTGTCCAGTGCGAAAGCTGTGCAAAACAATTCAACGATTGTTGTTCTACCCAGTGTAAAGAATTCATTGAGCTGCCCGAGGAGCAACAGCAAAAATTGAAGATCACTACCCAGTTTAACGGCCAGAAGTTTGGTAAAGCCCTGCGGGCATCGCTCGTTCAGAAAGGAGAAGCAGCCCTGAAGTAGTACGGCCGGAACGGGAAAGAAAATAAGCAGGGCGCGGAGCGCAGGTGCAGGGGAAGGTTAGGATGCCGGCACCTGCCTGCAAGGCTGGGAGTTACTGCTGATTTATTTCACTACCACCGGCCACGGCAAATTTCCAAAACCAAATCGATGGTCTCCCCGTTACGCCTGTAAAGACTATACAGCATGGCAAACTATCTGATTATTGGCGGCAGTTCCGGCATTGGCCGGGCATTGGTGGATGAATTATTAAGTGCAGGACATACCGTATTGGTCTGGGCACGGGAGCGTCGGGACTTACCCGAATCGGTTCTCTTCACGAGTTTTGATGTCGTTGGTGATGACGACCCGCCGAAAGCGAGCCTGCCCGATCAACTGGAAGGCCTGGTTTACTGCCCCGGCAGTATTGACCTGAAGTCTTTCCGCAGTTTGAAAGCTCCGGCTTTTCGGGAGGCCTTCGAGTTGAACGTGGTGGGGGCAGTGCGGTGCCTCCAGTCAGCGGAGCGGGCGCTCAAGAAAGGTAACCACCCAGCGGTACTCTTCTTCTCTACGGTTGCGGTGCAACGTGGGATGCCCTTCCACGCCGGCGTAGCCGCCGCCAAAGGCGCCCTGGAGGGCCTGACCCGTAGCCTGGCGGCCGAATACGCCCCGGGCATCCGGGTGAACGCCATTGCGCCTTCCCTGACCGATACCCCGTTGGCGGAAAAGCTTTTAGCAACCGAAGAAAAACGCCAGGCGAGCGCCGAGCGTCACCCGCTGAAACGCGTGGCCGACGCCGGGGAAATTGCGGCCATGGCCGCCTTCCTGCTGAGCGAAAAGGCAGCATTTGTAACCGGACAGATCATTGGTATGGACGGTGGCTTATCTTCCGTGTAAGGGTTTTGATAAAACGCAACCTTGCACCTGCGGCCGCGCCCCGGCAGGGCCTGGGATCGGAAACAAAAAACCCCTCTCCCGAAACGCGGAAGAGAGGCTATCCCAAAAACCGATTTAAGATCTTACCGGCATAGCCTGTTGACTATAGCCAATTCGCCACCAGTGGGATTTGGTGCGCGAAAAATTCATTGTGGTAGATAGCGGATGCGCCTTAGGGAAGGCGCGAAGGATAGCTCAAAACTTGGCTCAATATTTACCAGAGTGGTAAAAGTCTTTGCCAAAGATAAGTTATACAAAGTGAAATATGCAATTCTAACGACGATTCTCTTCGCGGGCTTTCCGGTCGCGGGCAGCCTTTATTGAATTTCGGTCGATGGAGTAACCCACCGTGAATTCATGACTTCCGTTATTGTATTGCTGAAATTCTCCGAACCCAAGGTCGAAGGAATAGTACAGTTGGAAGCCATTGAGCTCGGTACCGAGCAGTAAACCGACAGCGCCCAGGTAGCGATAAGAAAGACCTGCAATAAACTGGTCGTTCAGGAACCCTGCCTGGAGGTTGAAATCCATCATAAAGGGGGCATCCTGAATATCACGGAGCATGATGCTGGGCGTGAGGTTAACGTTCAACTCTTCAATCCGGAACCGCTGGCCGAGCAGGAAGGTATAATTGAGTCCGTCCTCGTTGGTCAGGCCGGAGATGTTGTCTAGTTGATCGGCCACCAGGTTGTTGATGGTGAAGCCACCAAATACCCGATCGAGGTAGGTACCGTAGATGCCGATTCCGGCGTCGAATACGTTCTTTCCGTCCAGCATGGCCATGATTTCCTCGTCGCCGCCATTGTAGTGCACATTATTGACGATGGCGGGATCCAGGCTCAGCCGCTGAAATTGCGTAAAGAAGCCAAAAGCTGCCTGAAAAGCGGGAACGCCCTTCACTTCTTTTCCTAAACCGAAGCGGAAGGCAACATCCACTTGCCCCTTGAGCCGACGCTGCTGCGCGGCGGTTTCCGAAAATATAGCGGCACCGATGCCGAAGGCATCACCAACGGGTCCGTTGATCCGGGCCGCAATGGTTTTCGGGGAACCTTCAAAGCCAGACCAGGCGGCGCGGGCATTGAGCTGGACGGTGTACTCATCCGCGAAGCCGGCCGCTGCCGGGTTGATGAGAATCGGGTTCTGTACGTAGTGGTTAAATACGGCTTCGTCCTGTGCACTCAGCGTCGTACACAGGGCTACCATAAAAACCAGGAGGGAGGGTAGCAATTTTTTCATAAGGAAGCAGTTCTTTGTCGTTTTTGGGAAAGAGAAAGTTTCCGGCAGCGGATCCGCTGACCCGCTGCCGGAAGGAGGTGCTTAGTCGCGCACAATGGTGAGAGAACCGCGTTGTTGCATTGCTTCTCCCTGTAAATTGGTAAAGTCAAAAATATAGTAATACGGCCCTTCCGGCAGGATGGTCCCGTCGTTGGTCCGCCCGGAGAAACAATTAAGTCCCCGGTCATCACTGCTACAGTCGTAATCGGCTACTTCGTAAACCAACTGACCCCAGCGGTTGAAAATTTGCAGGGTGTTGTTAATGGCTTCATCGCCATCGGAACAGAAGAGGATGAAGTTTTCGTTCAGACCGTCTCCATTCGGGCTGATTACTTCGCGGGCACTCAGACAGGGGAACCGGCGATCGAGGACCGTGGCGGTCATAATGACCGTCTGGCATTCGTTGTCATCAGTAACTTCTACGGTATACTCACCGGGGCACAGGCCCTGCGCAAAGGCATTATTTCCCTGACTTGGCAGCTGTGGCCAGTTGTAGCGGTAATTGCCGCTGCCGCCGAGCGGCAGGATGAGTACACTGCCGTTACAGCCATCCGTGGCATCCGTTGGCTCGAGGGTCACCGCCAGGTCTGCTGGTGCGGACAGGGTAAAGGACTCCGTAGCCGTACAGCCGTTAGCATCCATTACGGTGACACCGTACGTTCCGCTGCCGAGCGCAGAAAGGCGGGGCGTGGTAGAACCATTGGTCCAGGAGAACGTGAAGGGAGCCACGCCGCCCGTGGGGTTGAGCGTGATCATGCCATCATTGGTGCTTCCACAGCTGATGTCAACCACCTCCGCTTCAATACCAATGGCCGGAGGAGCCGTTACCTCCACCATTCTGGTAATTTCACAATTGCCCTCGTCCAGCACCGTGATGGTATAAAGGCCGGCGGCTGCGTTTTCCAAAACACTGTCAATACCGACCAGCTGATCGTCCAGCAAGAACTCGTACGTGAAGGTTCCCTGGCCGCTGATGGTAATTACGATACGACCATCGTTCGCACCGACACAGCTTACACCAAAGCCGTTGTAGGCAGAGGTCACTGAAGCCGTCACGCTAAACCCTGCAGAAATTCCTACGGAATAATTCCGCACCAACATGGCTCCGGTAGCGTCCAGGACGGTAAGGGTGTAATCTCCGGCGGTTACTCCGCCAGCAACGTCGTCGGCGATTAAGTCCTCGGCGGTAGAGATAACCTCCGTTGTTCCGGTGCGCGTCCAGGAGAAGACGTAGGGCATGACGCCTCCGGAAATGGTTACATCAATAGCCCCTTCCGTACCGTCGGCACAAGCAACGTCAGTGATGCCGGCCACTGCTTCGTCCATCCGACTCACTTCAATAGCGGACGATTCAAACGTACAGCCGTTAGCATCCGTAATGGTGGCCTGGTACATGCCGGCACAGAGTTGGCTGATCGTTGCTCCGCTAGCCCCTGTGCTCCAGGTAACGGTGTAAGGAGCTGTTCCGCCTTCGATCCCGAGGCTGATGCGCCCCGAGCAGTTGGTGTCTTCCGTGTCGGAGGTAATTGCCGGCGTTACGGCTATTGGGTCAGGACCGGTAATGGTGACCACGGTATCGAGCATTACTCCCTGATCATCCGTCAGGAATACCGTTACCATACCTACCGGAGCAGTTACTTCAAAGGTAGTTGTATCTACTACCAGCTGTTCCCCCGTCGGCTCGATCCGGACGGTGATGGGAGCCACCCCGTTAGTCATAACAATTCTGATGTTTCCATCCGCTGATTCCGCACAGCTCGTTGGCGAAGTTTCCACAAAGGAAATAACCGGTGCCGCTGCTCCGACCACGTAGCAGCGCGTTTTTGTACACTGGCTGCCATCGGTAGCGGTCAGGCAGTATTCTCCGGACAGCAGGTTGGAACGGTTCTGAGTCGTTTCCCCATCATCCCACAGGAAAGTGTAAGGAGGGTTACCTCCGGAAGGCGTAACGACGATGGCCCCGTTATTGCCCATAGTGGCATTGGTGACCATTCCGGGTAAACGGATTTCCGTCGGAACCTCTACGGTTATGGTCTGGACGACCTGGTCCATTCCACTGGTAATGGTAACGTTGTAATCTCCAGGTGCCAGGTCTTCCAGGTCCTGGGTTGATGCGGCAAAATCCGGGTTATCCGGGCTCGCCCACTGGTAGGTATATCCTCCGATACCGCCGGCAATGGTTAAGTCAATCGACCCGTTGTTTTCGCCGGGACAGCCGTTATCCACCTCCGTACTCGCCACTGCCAGCGCCTGAATAACCGCGAAGCACTGGACGTCGGTACAATTGTTGTTGTCCGTTACCGTCAAACAGTATGTTCCCGGATCAGTTACGTTCAGGATGTCTTCTTCATCAGCAGTATAATTGTTGGGTCCGCTCCACGCGTAGCGGAATGGAGAGCTGCCGCCGGCGATTTCAACGTTCACGCCACCGGGGCCGTCCGTAATGTTGATACGTTGTCCCGCAATGTTGAGTGCAGCCGGCTCGCCAACACCAATATTTTCGAGGGAGCGGACACAACCGTTATTGTCCGCTACGGTGACACTGTAAGCCCCCCCATCCAGCATGCTTTGCGTTGCCGAGCCATCCTGTAAGGGGTTCTCCCAATCGAAGATGTAAGGACCGGTATTACCAATTGTCGCAATGGTAATCCGGCCATCGGAGGCACCGAAACAGGATACCCCCTGGACAACATCGACTTCAATGCTGAAGGGGCCGGGATTCATGAGGGTAAAGCAATCCGAGGTTGCCTGGTTGGTAGCGGGGTTGGTAACCGTCACGCAGTATTCACCAGCGGCAAGGCTCGTAGCGGTGGCGGAAGTAGCGACGTTTGGCGACCATTGGTACCTCAGGCCATTACCACCACTGACCGTAAGAGCAATACTTCCGTCATTACCACCCAGGCAACTGGGGTTGGTCAAATTTGCATTTACGATGACGGGGGCCGGCGTACCGTTCACCTGTCCATTCAGCAGATCGGCGTCTACAATATCGTTTATGTCTTCGAACTCAATGGGCGTTGGGGCATTACCGAACGTGACCAGCGTAGCGTCCGTAGCGAGTACCCGGAAGCAAATGTAGAAGACTGCCGTGCCATCCGGCACGGTATTGGGCGATGCTGTAGGGTCGGCCCAGGCTACCCGCAAAACGCCAGGAGCAGATGGATTGATTGACCCGCTGGAGAAACCGTTCAGGGCAAAATCGGTACCTGTTCCCAGGTACTCCAATCTTGTCTGGTCATAATTTATCGTATACTGAAAGGAGATCAGGTCATTTACCATAAAACCGATTACCGGCAAACAAATCTCATCGTTCACCGATGCCTGCGCGGAACCAATCTGGAAGGTCAGGCCGGTCACGTTGGGCGCATTGGGGTTAATGACCCCACCGGCGGGTACGACGCCTACCGGCTGGTTGCTGGCGTTTCGGGCCAGGATCGGGGTTGGGCTGTTCGCAAAATTAATGGGGGCAACGGAGAAGCGATCTACCGTAAAACAGAGACTGACGACGGTAGCGTTGGGCGCCAGACTTTGTCCGGTGGAGCCGGGAGAGGACCAATCGAAGACCAATTGCCCGGGCGTTGGCGAGGTTACGTTAGCGCCCGTAATGCTCGCCAGGCCGAAATTGGTGGCCCGCGAGAAGGTGAGCTTCGTCGCGTCGTAAGTAAGTGAGTAGGTGAGGTTGGTCAACGAAGTGAAGTTGGTTGCTTTCAGGTCCACACAAACTTCTTCGCCCAGGGTTCCTTCACCGTCTCCGAGATCAAGAATCAGGTTTTGGGGGCCATCACCACAAGTTTCCCCCTGGTTAACACTACCGTTCACCAGGTCAACCGGAACACTCTGGTTGCTGGAGTTCGTTGCGCGAATCCGGAACTGCGGCAGCTGCTCCGTAATTTCAATGGGCGTTTCACAAGCCTGCAGTACGTTAAAGCAAACGGTAAGAATGCTTTCTCCATCGGGCACTGAATTTGACCCTACGTTGGGGTCAAACCAGATGGCGCGCAGGATGCCGGGCTCGGGGTTAGCCACCTGTAAATTGGGCAGCTGGCCCGTTCCCGTGCCACTGACAAATTCGAGTTTCGCATCATCGTATCCGATGGCAAACTGTAAACCTGCCAGGTCTTCGAGGTTAAAAACCGTTATGTCTACACAAACTTCAGTTCCCTGTGCTGCGGTTTCGTTACCGGCTACCAGGGTAAACTCATCGTAGGTAACGACTCCGCCGGCATTAATTGTTCCGGGAGAAGAGTTAACCGTCAGGTTTGTTCCTCCGTTGTTGGTTGCCGCAGCATTAGTGATGGTGAGCTGGGTTTCATCGCCCGTCTGCACGTTGAAGCAAATCGTGAACAGGCGTTCCCCGCTGGCTAAGGTCTGCGCAACGGCCGGCGTGTAATCCACCACGACCTGACCGTTAGTACTGGTATTAAAGTTACCAGCGCCAAAGCCCGGCAGGGCAGCATTTGCCGTTACGGACGCCAGGGAGAGTACCGTGGTATTGAAGTTGAGGGTTAATCCGACGTTGGCGATATTGGTAAAATCCGTAACGTTAACGTCTACACAGACCTGCTGGCCGATCTGGGCCATGCCGTCTTCCACCGCAATCGTGAGGGTATTGGTGGGGCAGGCGGCACAGTTGGGTCCACCACAGTCGATGCCGGTCTCACCGTTGTTCATGATGCCGTCGTTACACGTCTCACAGGGAGCACAATTGGGTCCGCCACAGTCGATGCCCGTTTCACCGTTGTTCATGATGCCGTCAGTACAGGTTGGCCCGGACGAACAAACACTGATCATGCCATCATTGGCAACGGGGCCAATGACCATTCCCGTGGTGTTCGTTACCCGGAGGCGATCAGCGTCAAGCGCCGTGGTACCGGCAGTTTCATTCGTGAAGCAGATGGTGGCGAATACGGCATCATCATCCAGGCTTACGGGGCTGTCCGCGGAGCGGAAGAAGACGAGGCGAACCTCGCCGTCAGCAAATTCATTCACCTGCAGGCCGCCGCCCAGGGCGGCGTTGGGGGTGAAGCTGGTGTATTCCAGGTTAGCAGCAGGATACTTCAGGTCCATTTGCAGGCCGGTAACGTCAATAAAATTCCGTACGGTGAGGTCGACACAAGTTTCCGTACCAACACCGTCGTTACAGCCGGCATTCAGGCAGACGTTCAGCAGGCTGGAGCCTTCTCCACAGGTTACGTTACAGGGGGCACAGTTAGGGCCACCGCAATCAATTCCCGTCTCGCCGTTGTTCTGTACGCCATCGGTACAGGTTTCCATGGCACAGGGCATACAGTCGGGGCCGCCACAGTCAACGCCCGTCTCGTCACCGTTCATGATGCCATCATCACAGGTGGGATCGGAGGGGCAGTTCTGGTTAACGGCACCGGGGTTACCGCTGCCGGGGATCCGGGAACCGGAGGAGTTGAAAAAGCGCAGGGTATTCGCTTCGTCACGGAAGGTAAGTGGTGTTGCCGCTACCGTTTGCACAGTAAAGCAAAGTTCGAAAGCCACCTCATCATCAGGAAAGGAGATACCGGTAAGATCAGGGTCATTCCAAATCAGGTTAACCGTTCCATCTGACGGGCTGCCGACGGTGGTACCAGACTGTAATGCAGCAGCAGCGGTGAAACGCGTGTATTCCAGATTGGCTGCAGCGTAAGAGAGGGAGAACTGGAAGCCGAAAAGCTGATCGAAATTAGCAATGAAAATCGGCACACATACCTCTGCACCTGCGTCCGCGCATTCACTACCAATACATATTTCAGGATCAGTCGTTCCTTCTCCGCACATGGTCTGGCAAGGCGCACAACTTCCGCCGCAATCCACGCCCGTCTCATCGCCGTTCATGATGCCATCGTCACAGGTGGGCATGGTCATACAGGGCTCACAGTCGGGGCCGCCGCAGTCGACGCCCGTTTCGGAGCCATTCCGGACACCATCATCACAAGTAGGCGCAATACAGCCGTTGACCATTCCGTCATTGGCTACCGGCCCGACGACCATTCCCGTCGTATTGGTTACGCGCAGGCGGTCGGCATCCAGGATCGTAGCATCCGTGGTTTCGTTCGTAAAGCAGATGGTGGCGAATACGTCACCGTCGTTCAGGGTTACCGGGCTATCCGCGGAGCGGAAGAAAACGAGGCGGACTTCACCATCCGCAAATTCATTTACCAGCAGTGCATCGCCCAGAATCGGGTTGGGCGTAAAGCTGCTGTAATTCAGGTTCGCCGCCGGGTACAGAAGATCCATTTGTACCCCCGTGATGGTATTGAAATTAGCTACGGTCAGCGCCACGCAGGCCTGCGCACCTACCGCCACGTCACAGACTTCCGCCACACAAAGGTTGAACAAGTTAGAGCCTTCGCCACAGGTGGATACCGGGCAGTCGGGGCAATCCGGTCCACCACAGTCAACCCCTGTTTCGGCGCCGTTCATAATTCCGTCGTCACAGGTCGGATCCGGACAGGCGGGGCAGTCGGGGCCGCCACAGTCGACGCCCGTTTCCATGCCGTTCATGATGCCATCATCGCAGGTAGGTTCATCCGGACAGTCATTGATCGAGCCGTCATTCGCCACTGGCCCAACCACCATACCGGTAGTAGTCGTTACGCGAAGGTTATCCGCATTGATGATGGTGGGAGCAGCCGTTTCCGCCGTAAAACAAAGCGTAACGAAAACGTCCCCGTCCGTCAGGGTTTCGGGGCTGTCTGCCGACCGGAAAAAGATCATCCGGATCTCACCATCGGCAAATTCATTTACCTGCAGCGCGTCCGCCAGGGCGGGGTTCGGGGTAAAGCCGGCAAATTCGAGGTTAGCACTGGGGTAGAGTACGTTGAGCTGTACGGCCGTAACGTCCGTAAAGTTGGCCACGGTCAGATCGACACAGCCTTGGGCTCCAACGGCTACGTCACAAACATCCTCTGCACAAATATTCACTACTGAAGAGCCTTCGCCACAAACTTCGGCGACCATACAGGGGGCACAGCTTCCTCCACAGTCGACGCCCGTTTCGTCACCGTTCCGGACACCATCATTACAGGTGGGCATCGTTACTCCACAATCGTTGACGGATCCGTCATTGGCAACCGGACCAACGACCATGCCGGAAGTATTAGTAGCCCGTAATTCATCAGCATTCAGCTGGGTGGCATTCAGGGTTTCGTTGGTGAAACAGATGGTCGCAAAGACATCATTATCACTGAGGGTGACCGGGCTATCCGCAGAGCGGAAAAAAATCAACCGCACCTCACCGTCCGCGAATTCATTTACCAGTAAGCCTCCACCCAGGGCGGCGTTAGGGGTAAAGCTGGCGTAATTGAGGTTCGCAGCCGGGTACAACAGGTTCATCTGAAGCCCGGTGATGTTTACAAAATTGGTGACCGTCAGGTCTACACAAGCCTGGGCACCTACGGCAATGTCACAGACATCGGCTACACATAAGTTCAGTAAGCTGGAACCCTCGCCACAAGTTGGATCCGTCATACACGGAGCACAATCGGGGCCACCGCAGTCGACACCCGTTTCCGAGCCGTTCATCACACCATCGTCGCAGGTTGGCATCGTCATACACGGTGCACAGTCCGGGCCGCCACAGTCGACGCCCGTCTCGGAGCCGTTCATAATCCCGTCGTCACACGTAGGGCAGGCGGGGCAATCGGGGCCACCACAGTCGACGCCCGTTTCCGAGCCGTTCATCACGCCATCGTCACAGGTTGGCATCGTCATACACGGTGCACAGTCGGGGCCGCCACAGTCGACGCCCGTCTCGGAGCCGTTCATAATCCCGTCGTCACAGGTGGCACCGCCGCCATTTCCCATATTGATCGTGCCGTTATTCAGGTTAACGTCACCGAATTCAAATATTTCTCCCTGGTCGGTGGTGAATTCGAGTGGAATCGGTGCATCAGCGAACATGATGTCCGTTTCGGTCTCCTGGACAATCTCAAAACAGATTTGCCCGATAACAAAGGGGCCGGCA
>JAUIIF010000699.1 GCA_030431945.1 Bacteroidia bacterium
GCGCTGCGCTTGTTTCCTAGTAGACGGCCTGCGGCCTTGTAGACGGAAACGCGCTGCGCTTGTTTCCTGGTAGACGGCCTGCGGCCTTGTAGGCTATACCGCATAAGTTTGTTCGCTATCACTCGTATAGTATTCTCCTAAAAGCGCAGCGTCTAAAAGCACAGCGTCTAAAAGCACAGCGTCTAAAAGCACAGCGTCTAAAAGCACAGCGTCTAAAAGCGCAGCGTCTAAAAGCACAGCGTCTAAAAGCGCACAGCGTCCCCTTACCGGCTGCAGCGTACGCAAAACGGGCTTTCGGGCATGGCCAGCAGACGGCCGGCAGGAATGGGGCGGCCACAGCGTTTGCACAACCCCAGCTTTGGGTCATCCAGGTTCGATTGCATGGTCCTGAGCCGGTCGAGCTTTCGTCTGGCCGTCGCCAGGGCTGCTTCCTGAACGGCTTTGTTGTTGATGGCGTCCATTCTGGACACCCGCCCAATGGCATCGTCGGGGGTGACGGGTGCGGACATCTCTTCGTAGCCCGCGATCTTTTTTTCGGTGAGGGTGATGAGGTTGGCCAGTTGCGTGGCTAATAATTTTTTATCGATCATGGTAGGGAAGCAGCCGGTGGCCGTAGCGGTAGCTAAGCCAGCGAAATGGTCAGGTTATCGGCTAAATATACCAATTCGTTCCACCCCGTCATTTGGCTAAGGAAAGAATTGCCATCTTGGTCGTGAAAAAAAATATGGGCCTGACGCAGCCATTTGCCGGAATTCCGGGTACAGGAAGATAAAAGCCAAAAATTCACCACAGGGGATGCCCCAGGAAAACAGCCCAGATTTAGCGGACCTTCTTCGGGGTTGTCGAGACCGGCAGCGGCCGGCACAACACGCGCTGTATCAATTGTTCTACCCGTACGGCATGAGCGTAGCCATTCGTTACGTGGAGGACAAGGAGCAGGCCATCTCGGTAGTAAACGATGCTTTCCTCAAAGTATTCAAGTACATCAGGCGGTTTGATGAAGCGCAGCCCTTCAAGCCCTGGTTTCGTAAAATCCTCGTGAATACGGCCATTGACCAGTTGAAACAACAGCAGAAATACCGGAAAGAATTGGAGATGGATGAAGCTAAGGACATTGCAGACCGGGAAGAAATTCTCAGTCAGATCAACTACCAGGAATTGATTGCCCTGGTACAATCGCTGACCTCTTCCTACCGTACGGTTTTCAATATGTACGTGATCGACGGCTTTCGGCACGAGGAGATTGCCAAAACGCTGGGCATAACGACCAGTACGTCTAAATCCAACCTGGTGCGGGCCAGACGCAAACTCCAGGAACTGTTAGCCCAAAAAGTAACCATTAACAATGCCTGAACTGGACGATCATACAACCGACGCTTTGTTCCAGGAGGGTGCCGACAAACATGACTTCAGTTATGAACCGGCGGCCTGGGAACAAATGGAAACCCTCCTCGAAAACGAAGAACGGGCCCGCCGCCGCCGGTTTGCGTGGCTCATTCGCCTGGGGCTGCTCCTGCTGCTAGCACTCGGGGCGGTTGGTTTCCACCAGTGGGGGGCAGGTACTAAGCAGGAAGTGACGTCCGTAACGAAAACCGGTGACAGCCCCGCAGTGCCCGCCTCCGGCAAGAACCTTCCGCCGGCCGGCACCAGGGTCGCTGATCCTGCTCCGGATAAAAAGACACCGCCTGTTGCCGCTGCGGACACGCTGGTGGCCAATCAGCCAGCCTTCCCCCTCACGGGAGTAAGTGCGGAACTTAACGGGATGTCATCTTCTGCCGCTACGGGGCAGTCCCCCGGAGTGAGCCAGAAAACAACTACTGTACTGCCTGAGGACAACAAGCCGGCAGGAATTATCGAGGATAACGGGCCCGGGCGTTCGGCCATTTCGGATGTTACTGCTCCGATCGAGGCGGGGCGCAGCGCCCCGGTTCCGGCAGACTCCTCCACCTTCGCCACCCTCCACCAACTTCCCCTTTTACCACTGCTTCCGCTTTCATTTGTACCACAAGCAACGGGGTGGCCGGAAGGAGTCATTCGGCCGGTGGTAGTACAGGAAGGCAACCTAACCAGGCGACCGCTGCTCAGCCTTGGCCTTACGGCGGGGGTAGTCTTCAGTGCCGTTAAAACGCCAGAACTCGGTGAAGCAACCTCCAGATTTGGCGCTAAAGTCAGCTATCACCTGTCGGATCATTTCGCCATTGGCACGGGGGCTTACCTTACTAAATCCTGGTACGAAGCTGCGGGAGCGGACTATCAGATCAAGGAAGAAGACTTCTGGACGTACGACATTCAGCCCGAGTCCGTACGGGCCAAATGTGCCATTCTGGACGTCCCGCTTTCCCTGACCTACTTCCCCCGGGGAAGCAACCGGGCGGGGCCTTACGTAGGTGCAGGTCTCTCTTCCTACTTTATGTTGCGGGAAAATTACTACTACGAGTACGAAATCCCCAACAATGATTTCGTTCAGATGTGGATGGAAAACAATGCCAACCGGCACCTGATGGGGGTCGGGCTTTTCAACCTCGGGTACCAGCGTCCTTACGGAAAGCGATCCGCCTTGCAGGTGGAGTCTTT
>JAUIIF010000700.1 GCA_030431945.1 Bacteroidia bacterium
CTGAATTGGTGTGCACCCCTCCCGTATCATTTTCTTCGGTGGCACAAACGTAATGGGGACTTTCCCGGGAAGAGGCATCTGCTTTGCATTCCGGAAACCATAAGTCACGCAGCGTCGTATCAATGGCCGTCGCGTCTTCTGCGATGTGCCAGCGGAGGTTGTTTTCGTCGCAATTGGTGCGGGGCATCTGATCGTTGGTATCCGTACCCCGGTCGTTCAGCAAGTCCAGGCTCTCCCCGAAAATATCGGCAAAACCCTCATTAATGGCGCCACTTTCAAATGCATAGATCAAACCGTTCATGGACCTGATGTAATTGTGCGTCCATTCATGGCCAACAATGTCATCACCGACCACCCCGGCACAATGACTGATTACGTTTCCGCGGGCGTTGGCATTGGGGCAATTCGACAGGGTGGCGTTGGTGACGCCCCTCATCTCACCGTTTGCTCCATCGTAGCTCTGCCGGCCGAAGGTTCTGAACATCAGGTTGTAAAATTCGGAGGTGGCCAGGAGGAGCTCCTGGTCTTCTGCGGCGAGGGTCCCCGGAAAAGTGTTGCCTTCCTGCCAAACGAGGTTGAAGCCAGCTGTATTACGGTAGTAAAGGCGTCGGTTCAGCTCACAGTGAAGCTGGTGGTGGAAGACCAATTCGCCGGAAGCAGCGTCGAGGTAAACGCGTTCCGCCTGGTACCCACCGGGCTCCGATACGGTGAAAATCCGGGTAAGCCGCAGGGGCGCTGCGGCGGCGGTGGCCCAGGGGTTTTCGCTGGCCCACAGCAGGCCTTCTTCGGTAATGTCCCACTGGGCGACGTGGGGATACTTTGGGGCCAGGGCTGTCGTTACGCGTGCTTTAGCTGCGGTCAGCGGGAAAGTGGAGGCAGGTGGCGCGGACGCAGGTGCACTGGCAGGACGAGGGAGCAAGCGACCCGTAAATCCTTTTACCGCACCATTACGGGTAGTGGTTACGGTACAGGCTCCACCCAGGACGGGCCATCCGTGCAGGTACTGCTGGAACCGGTAATGGTGCTGGCCGGCAACATCGGTGGTTGCTTTCGCCAGCTTGAGTAAAATGGTGGTGTCTTTCGTGTCCCAGCCCAGGGCCGGACCAAAGGTTTGCAGGAAATCCTGCGCCGCCTTTCCGGAGGATTTGCCGGGGTAGGCCAGGGGGCGATCCAGCAATATGGTCTGGTAGCCGGCGTGTACCGGCTGCCAGCTGGCACCCCGGGCTTTTAGCGCAGCCCTGGCGGCCGCCGCTCCGGAAGACTGGGCTACTACTGCCGGAAGACTGCACGCCAGCAGGAGGAGGGACCAAATGATACGTTTCGTGATGTTGCTCAAGGGGGGAAGGTTATTATCCAGGAGATAATTGTTCTGAATTGATGCGTTTTACCCGCATTGCTTTACCGTAGCTGTAGATAGTAGTTCCCCCGGCCAACTCTTTTTCCGGTCTGTTTTAAGGCTGTCAAAAATACAAAAAACTATGATATGGCCGGCGGCCCCGGCCACGGGGCCGGACCGAGTGGCCGGATTGGGTTAGGGAACGGCAGGAAACAAGGGAGTGCCGCCATTTTTGGGTACTGTTTTTAAGTTGCCGTGCCCTACCTTTAAGCCCACTATGAGAATAAGGTTCCGCTTGCCTACATACGAAAAGCGGCCTTACTACGTTTTGCTTTCGCTAAATACGCCCAGATGTTCATGAATTTTCTCTTTTTATTTCAGACCCCTGACCTCGAAATGGATCAAACGGAACCCATTGTAGAAAGCGATAACCTGCTTTCTGTATTGCTGGATTCCGGCCTGCTGACGATTGCCATCGTGGTCATCCTGCTCGTCCTCTTTATTATCGGTCTTTATATTTTCGTGGAGCGCTACACCACGATCAAGGCCGCCGGCCGGGAAGACCAGGGGTTCATGGACCGTATCCGTATGGAAATGTCTGCCGGTAATATGGCAAATGCCCGCGCCCTCTGCGCTACCACCGATAGCCCCGTTGCCCGCATGGTTGACAAGGGGCTGCAGCGTATCGGTCGCCCGCTTCGTGACATTGACGCGGCAATTGAAAACGTTGGCAACCTGGAAGTCTTCCGGTTGGAAAAAGGGCTGAGTACCCTGGCCAGCATCGCCGGTGCTGCACCCATGATTGGGTTCTTCGGTACCGTTACCGGTATGATCTCCGCTTTCTACGAAATGTCTACTGCGGATAACATTACGCCAGACGTGCTCGCCAGTGGTATCTATTCTGCGCTGCTCACTACCGCCGCAGGTCTGTTCATCGGTATCCTGGCTTTTGTCGGTTACAACCTGCTCGTGGCCAGCGTCGAACGGGTGGTGTATAAGATTGAACGGTCCACCACGGAGTTTATGGACCTGCTTCAGGAGCCGGGTTAAGGGCCTGCGGCCAGGCCCGGTGTGGCCTGGAAGGAAATATTCCCGGAACCAAGTACCAAAAGATCAAAAGACCAATCCCCGTGGGTTTAAAGAAAAGAAGTAAAGTCAGCGCTGAATTTAATATGTCCTCCCTGACGGACATCATCTTCCTGTTGCTTATTTTCTTTATGCTGACGTCCAACATT
>JAUIIF010000048.1 GCA_030431945.1 Bacteroidia bacterium
AATCGTTTGGATCGGCTGATGTACAGCCTTCATAAGTGGTAGCCTCCCACCTGCTGATTTCCGGGGATAACTCCACGCGAAGAAATTTATGGGCGTATTCGTCTGCCTCCGCTTCCGAATACGTCAGGTATTCGTCCTCGTAGTATTCATATTCGTCCAGCGTAACCACCCGCACGTAACACTTTTCAGGATTCGGGTTGGCTGGCAGGTTTCCAGTCCTGGAATCCCGGAAGTTTTCGTTTATGTATCCGTAGTTGGTACGGGAAGGGGTGTACGTACCACAGGCAACAAGCAGGGTGGCAAATAGGAAGAGGGGAATACAGATTTTCCGCATGGGCAGGTTATTAACAGGGTAGGTTTACACGGGCTCGACTTTCGGCAGGGATAGTCTGTGGCCGGACGACAAATTTAAGCACTATAAGACTTATGCCTAAACTACTCCGGCTTAGGTATAAATATACCTCAAGGTCTTATCATTGTAACGAATACCCCAGACTATGAAGTACCTTCCCTTCCTCCTGCCCTTCCTGTTCCTTTGTGCCTGTCAGCAGGATGCACCGGTTACAGCAACACCAGACCTTCCCGCCGCTGCCGTGGACACGCTGTCGTTCGAAGTATTCACCTTCCGGGATTCGGCCGTACTGGTTCCAGATTTTCCCGGGTCTCCCCAGGCCAGGTACGCGGTACAGACGTTCATCCCCAAATCCGGCAACCAAGCCCTCGACTACCTGATCCAAACTGCCCTGGGTAGGGACATTGCCGGCGAGTATGCGCCGGTCAGGGTAACGGACCTGCCCCAAACCCTCAGAATTGCCAGCCGGGAAATCCTGGCCAACTACCGGAAACAAACCGTAGACACCAGTGACCTGGTCGGCAATTTTGCGACTTACTCGCTGTCCTTTGACCATACCACCACCCTGCGCTGCAATACTGCGGGACTTCTCACCCTGGCCACCACCCACTATGCCTACACCGGAGGTGCGCACGGCAATTATTACACCACCCTGCAGACGTTTGTCACAGACTCCGTCCGGCTGCTCACTTACGAAGATGTTTTTCTGCCGGATCAGGAAGCCGTATTAAGCCAACTCCTCACCGAAAAGGCAGAGCATCTTGGAATTTCCTACGATACCGAGACGGTACCCACGACTAAAAATTTCGCCTTCACCCAGGCAGGGCTCCTGTTCAATTATCCCCCCTACGAAATCGCGTCGTACGCCGCCGGGGAAATTGAAATTATCCTTCCCTACGCAGAGGTCAGTCACCTGATGACGGGCCTGGCGGAAGGGTTGGTACTACAATCCGGGCTCGGGCCCCGTGGATAAGCCGACCAGTGCCGCAAGCGGCCAGCTCATCATGATGGCCTCCGTGGTGTTGCCGGCGGCAAAGTGGTGAAATTCCTTGCGGCCGGGGCGGCCGCCAAGGCGCTCATAAAAGCCAATGGCAGCTTCGTTCGACGTAAGGACCCAGAGGTACATCTCCCCCGTCGGAACAGTTGCGGCCAACCGGCTGGCAGCGTACTGCATCAATTTTTTCCCCAGCCCCCTGCCGTGGTAAGCCGGGTGAACGTGCAGATTATCCAGCAGGTGACCATCTTCGGCAGCATGCCACGGAAAAACACAACTGAAGCCGATCAGTACCCCTTCCTCCTCAACGACGGATACCTGCATTGCCGCTGCGCTTGCCGTAAAGCGTTCCGTCCAGACCTGCAGTCGTTCGGCCGGCGCCTCAACGTCCAGGTAGTGATCCGAGAAATCTCCCCGGTAGGTCTGTTGCCAGCTCAGGGTGTGCAGCGCGGCAATGGCGGGGGCATCAAGCAGGGTGGCGGGGCGAAAGTGCATAGTTGTCAGTTAGTGGTGGTGAGGGTAAATTTTCGGGCGCGCACGCAGGTGCAGAGAATGTTTGGAGCAGCCAAAAAGTTTCGGCTAACGTTCCTCCTATTTTCCCGCAAATAACGCTTGATTAAGGCCATCTTCCCAAGCACAGGAGCTGCCGGTACCCTCCCCTGGCCTCTTACCCTTGTCCGGCACCTGCGTCCGCGCCTGCTCCTCCGCTGAGAAAAGGCACGAAAAAGCCTTGCCCTGCAACGAAACCCACGGCAAAAACTGTTGTACCTTTGTCCCCCAACCCCAGGTATTAAGACTAATTGAATGAGTACGCCAACTGCTGATAATTTCATCGAAGAATTCATCGTCACTGACCTAGAAAATGGTAAGCACGACGGGCGGATCCATACCCGCTTCCCCCCGGAACCAAATGGCTACCTGCACATCGGGCACGCCAAAGCGATTGTGATCAATTTTGAAATTGGCAAGAAATTCGGAGGCAAGACCAACCTGCGGATGGATGATACCAACCCGACTACCGAGGAGACGCACTTCGTTACCAACATCGAGAACGATATTCGCTGGCTCGGCTATGAATGGGAAGGGGAAACCCTCTATGCCTCCAATTATTTCGGCGAATTGTACCAGCTGGCGCTGCGCCTGATCGATAAGGGCCTTGCCTTTGTGGATGACTCCACGGCGGAGGAAATCGCCGCCCAGAAGGGCGACATCGATGAGCCAGGGACCAACAGCCCGTTCCGCGATCGTACCCCAGCCGAAAACCGCGACCTGTTCGAACGGATGAAGGCAGGGGAATTCCCCGACGGCAGTAAGGTACTGCGGGCCAAAATTGACATGGCCCACCCCAACCTGCTGCTGCGCGACCCCGTGCTTTACCGGATCAAGCACGAAGCCCACCATCGTACGGGCGACGAGTGGTGTATTTACCCGCTGTATGACTTCGCCCACGGGCAGAGCGACTCCATCGAAGGGATTACCCACTCCCTGTGCAGCCTGGAATTCCGGCACCACCGGGACCTCTACAACTGGCTGATCGAAGCCCTCGGGATCTTCCCCAGCCGGCAAATAGAGTTTGCCCGCATGAACGTCGACTACCTGATCACCTCTAAACGGAGGCTGAAAAAACTGGTGGAAGAAGGCATCGTCGCAGGTTGGGATGATCCGCGTATGGGCACTCTGGCCGGCATGCGCCGCAAGGGCTACCCCCCAGCGGCCCTCCGCGACTTTTGCTTGCGGACGGGCGTCACCAAACGCGACAACCAGCAGGAATTTGGCCTGCTCGAGCATTCTGTCCGGGAGGTCCTGAACGAAACGGCTGACCGGTACATGGCCGTTCTCGACCCCGTAAAACTGGTCATCACCAATTATCCCGCCGGCCAGAGTGAGATCCTGACGGCCGAAAACAACCCCCAGGACGAAAGCCGTGGCGAACGGGAAATCCCCTTCAGCCGCGAACTCTGGGTGGAGCGTTCCGACTACCGCAAAGAGCCCCAGAACCGCAAATATTTCCGGATGGCACCGGATAAGGACGTACGGCTGAAGGCCGCCTACATTTTGCACATCGAAGGGCACGAAGAGGACGCCGACGGGAACGTTACCCAGATTAACGCCACTTACTACCCTGACAGCCGGTCCGGAAACGATACCTCCGGCATCAAAGCCAAAGGTACCCTGCACTGGGTGGATGCCGCCACGGCCATTGACCTTGAAGTCCGGCAGTACGACAAGCTCTTCACGGACCCAACGCCAATGGACCACGAAGACAAAGATTTTATGGATTTTATCAACCCCGACAGTCTGAAAATCATCACGGCCAAAGGAGAGCCGGCGCTGGCGCAGGCCAAGGTGGGCGATACCTTCCAGTTTCTCCGGATGGGATACTATACCGTTGACCCGGACGCCACGGAAGATAAAATGGTCTTTAACCTTACTTGCGGACTTAAGAGTTCCTGGAAAGGGTAAGCATTGCCTGAGGTGATTACGAAGACATGGCTAAGAAAAAGAATAAACGGGGGTTTGACTTTACCGCAGGCGAACAAGGGCCGGCGGACAATCCTTTTGCCGCCTTACGCGCACTAGGGAATGACCTGCCCCCGCCACCGGACGACCTGCCCGAACCGGTAACTCCCGCCACCAGGACTACTCCTGACGCCGCCACCAGAGCCGGGATGCCACTCCGGATTTTCCTGGACCGTAAACAACGCCGGGGAAACGTCGCTACGCTCATCACGGGGTTTACCGGCTCAGAAGAGCAGCTCAAAACCCTCGGTAAGCTGCTAAAGACGAAGTGCGGCGTTGGTGGGTCCGTAAAGGACGGAGAGATCATCATTCAGGGCAACAAGCGCGAACAGGTGCTGGAGCTTTTGCTCGCAGCAGGCTATAAAGCCACTAAAAAATCCGGAGGATAGAATTTTTCCGGCCCGTTGGGTACCACCTTTTCCCGTACAGCACGGTCCGGCAGGTAACCCGAAGGCAATCATTTTTTGGTCAGGCGCAGTGCCGGCATTCCTGCTGCGCGCAACACGTAGAGCCCTGCGGGCAAACCAGAGGTACTGATGGTCCCTCCGTAGGCCGAGAGTACGCCCTGCAGGACGGTACGCCCCCGGGCATCCAGCAGGAAGTAAGGAACATCCTTACGGTTGGCCTCCGGCAATACCCAGCGGTAGTTCAGTTGATCGGCGACCGGATTGGGGGACAACCGAAGGCTGACGGCTGCACTACCTCCGATCCGGGCAGACCGGATGGGGGAATAGCTGACCCGCCCATCCAGGTCCGTTTGCCGCAAACGGTAGAAATAATCCGTTGCGGGAGCCGGGGAAAGATCGGTGAAAACCAGCTCCTCCCCTGCCGCCACGAAGCCCAGATCTGACCAGGCGGAAGGTGTAGCGGCGGGCGTACGCTCCACGAAAAAGCCCTCGTGATTTTCCGCTGCGGCAACGGACCAGCGCAGCAAGACGTCTGACTTGCGCGCCGTGGCCGTAAACGCTAGAAACGTTACGGGCAGGAGGCTGCTTTCCAGGCAGGTTTTCAGGCCAAAGCCATTAATCTGGCCACCGTCCTGATTGGCCAGGTCTGCCACCCGCAGCGTCCAGGCACCGTTAACTTCCTCGCCGTCAAAAGCACTGAGGGGGGCGGAGGTCCGGACAAAAACCTCCGGCGCCACCGGCGGGCAGGGAAAAGTGGGACGGACGGCTTCGTCATCAAAATTGATGTGGAGGTTATTGTTTCCGCCGCAACTGCGGTCGAATAGTGGGACAATGGTCCCCTCCGGACTTTCCAATTCGATTTGCAAATCGTTCAGGTAAGAATGTTCAACGTTCAGCAAGACCACGTCCAGGTCTTCCAGGGTGCCTTCCGCCGTGATCACGAGCGGCATCTCAGCAATTTGCACCGGGGCCCCGTCCGAGATGGTTACCGGGTCAGCAGTGCTGAGGTGCAACGGGCAATCTCCCGTTATAAAGGAGGTTTCGTTCCAGATGGAGATGCCGCAACCTCCTGATTCCTGGATACTCCGGATTCGCCAGTAATACACCGTATTGGCGGCGAGGTAAGTGGGCAGGGTGTAGCTTGGCAGGCTGCTGTTGCGGTCATAGAGTAACTCGCTGAAGTCCGCCGAAGCCGCCAATTGGATCTGGTAGCGGTCAGCCCCATTATCTTCGGCCTGCAGCGTAGGTCGGATATCCGGCGAGAAGCCGGATGGCAACATCCCATCCGGACCGGCCTGCGGAGCTTCACCGAACTTGGTAAAAGTAACGACTTCGCTGAAGGGGCCGTAGGGGCCGGCGTAGGCAATTTCCACCGAGTAGGTTCCTTGGGCAAGTTCGGTAAGGCCGGAGACCTCTAAGCGAAAGCGACCGCCCGGCCGGGGGTGCGCCGGAATAATTGCCGCCGTAGTTCCCGGCGGCACCCCGGAGATGGTAATGTCCAGGCTATCGGAAGCCCCGCCCAGGCTTCTCGTCAGGAACTCAAAACTGGCGCTGCCGTTGAGGGTAAAACAGTCCGCAATACTAAGCGGGCTAAGTGAGGCTACTTCGATGGCCGGCGGACCGACGGAGTCCACAATAGTAAAATTACGATCGCTGATATTGTAAAAAACGTTGTCCACACTTCTGATCAGGACGCGGCCCTGGTTGGTCAGCTGTTCCGGCACCTGGATTTCCGTCAATCCGGTGTTAGGTACGCCCAGCGCGAGGGGGAAAAAGTTGTTGCCGCCATCTCCGGAAAACAGTACGTCTACCACGGGCGAAGCATAGGCCGCCTGCTCCGTTCCGGCAGTGTGCCACTGCACCTGGGCGGTTTGCCCGATGCTCCACTGGTTACCCTGCCGGGGGTCCGTCACGGCAAAAGCTCCCGACTCGCCGGTTACGGATATTTTCACGTCTTCTGCCACCGCACAGCCATAGCTGGCGTTGGCGTGGCGCACGGTGAGGCGAAAGTTGAGGTCGCGCTCCACTTGTGGCAGGACTTCCCAGAGTGGTTGCAGGTTGCTCACCACCGCCGGGAAGCGGGGAAAGTAACGCTCCCCCACCTGCACTGGCGGGAAACTTCGGAAAAGGGGACCGAAACGACTGCTATCCGCCGGCGGCATGATGCTCTGTTCCACATCGTACTGTTCCCAATTATAAGTAATCAGTCCCTCATGCCCCGTGGCCGTGCCGGCCAGTTTAAAGGGCGTCCCCGGAGGGATTAAATGATCCGCCAGGGGTGCCAGTTGGGGGTTGGAGAGGTTGTCCAGCACAATCGTCGCACAACTCCCGCCGGTAAAGAAATTCTCGGTATGCCGGGAGATTTCCTCAATGCTCCGGCCATGAAAATAGGCATCACTGGCTGCCTGTATGTCCGGAAAACAAATGCCGGCGTAGCCCATAATGGTACTGCCGCTGCCGGGCTCCATACCGGAAAGGGAAGAGTAATTACAGGAGTTATTCTGGGTATGATTAGCCCCTAGCTGGTGGCCGAATTCGTGGGCCACGTAATCAATATTAAAGGGGTCTCCTTCGGGCGCGATCAGACTCGTTGCTCCCCCACCCTTCAGATCGGGGTCACAGACGCTGCGCAAATAGCCCCTGCCGTTGTTATTGCCCTGCGTAAAAACGTGACCAAGATCAAAATGCTCATCTCCCAGGCGCTCCCGCTGCACCGAAATATTTTCATTAATCAGGGTCGCCACCGTGTTACTGGAAAACGGACTTTCCTCCTCCTGATAAAAATAGAGGGTATCATTGTTGGCTACCAATTGTAAGCGCAGCGATAGTTCCTGGGTGAACACCTGGTTGACCCGGTTCAGGGTGGTAATAATCGCTGACTGGACCAGCCCCGCCTGCGCCGGAGACGTGGCTCCGTGGTAATTGCTGTAAGGCACCGCTGCGGAAATGGCGACGCGGTACTGCCGCAGAACACAGTCCCCTTCCGTTCCCGGAAAAAAGTCTTCCGGTTGCGTCCCGGGGTTTGCGATGGCGGTACAAGCGAAGTCGGTCCCTTCCGAGCTGGCCTGCCGGCGGGCGTAGACCCGGTACACCTCCTGATTGTCCGCAGCGACGGGATCAATAAAATAGCTCAGCCCCCCACCCCGGACGGCTGCGTGAAATCCTCTTTCCGTCCAATCCAGGAATACCGTTTCTGCCGGGTTGTTTTCATTTACCCCGTACCAGGTACCCAGGTGCGAGAAAGGGCCGGAGGAAGCATCGGCAGTAATATCGTACCGGACGATGCGAAAATTTGCGCGACCTCCCGTTTCCGGGGTAGGCAACGTGAGCAGGTGGTTACTTGCTTCGGCGGTAACGGCTTGTTCATGAGGAGCGGCCAGTAAGACAGCATGCAGTTCCGTAGCATTTATCACCCACTGAAGGGCCCCCTCCCCTTCCGCAGCAGGATGTAGAGTAGTAGCACCGTAATACAAAGGATCTGGCCGGACCTGACCAGCCAGCAAGGTAGTGGCCATACAAGCCAGTACAAAAAGTAAATACCGCATGAAAACCAAATAAAGTAGTCGGGGGAAGCTTTCGGTCAGTCGTCCTTTACCTGCACATTAAAAACCTGATTCCTCAGCGGGGAGCGAGTGAAAAACCAATTGCTTGCTAACTGTTGTTCAAAGTGTCAAAATTACCAGCACAAAGTAACTGAAAAAGTAGTGGAGAACCTAAGTATTTAGGTAACGGTGCCTTACATCAACGGCGATCTCCACAAGACAGATTGCTAAATAAGCATTTTTTTGCGTACAAAATCACGAGGGATTTACTTAGGTTTAGGTACAACATGCCCGCAACAGTCGCAGTTTATTCGCAAGAAGTGAACATTTTAGCCAGCGGCTGTAAGTCTTTCCTTTTTTACCATCAGTTCTTACTGGTTGGTTTCGGTGCGGGAACGTCAAGGTCGCCGGCATCTACGGCCTTTGTCATTGCCGGATCGTACGGGGCAACCAGGTAAAAATAGGCGGCCCGGGCAAACCTGAACCACCAGACAAAAAGTAACGCCGTGATGATCAGCAGCGCCACAAAGGAGGCCAGCAGCGACCAGGCGAACACCCAGTGCAGCAGCATAACGAAACCCAGACAGAAAAAAGCGGAGCCGATGTAGGAAATAAACATGGCACCGTAATAAAACCCTGGTTCGGGAAAAAAATTACGGCCGCATTTCGGGCAGTGTTCGTACTGCATGAAGGGCTGATCAAAGGAAAAAGCACTGGTTGGGAACAGGTCTCCCCGCCGGCAAGTAGGGCATTTAAGGCCGAAAAGACCGGCTGGTAATGATGGCATACTGGAAAAGATTCTGATGAGGGGCGCGGACGCCGGTGCAAAGATCGTTTTAAAAGAGCAGAAGGAATTGCAACCTGCCGCATTCGTTGCCGTCCTTTCCCCTGCTCCCCTTGCTTTGACGGCACCTGCGGCCGCGCCACTACTGTTTAACCGGTGAACAGATCATTGGTCCATTAATTTCTGCTCACCGTCGGTTCCCTCAGTAAGAATCCGCGAAAATGTTTAGCTTGTGCACCCACGGTGAAACTTTTAGTATATTAGGACATATTTTACCCAAAACCTCAATGTCTTGTAAAGGATCAAACCCATGCGGCAATTAAAGATCAGCAATAAAATCACCTCGCGCGAGAGCATTGCGCTGGAGAAATATTTGTCGGACATCGGCAAAATCGATTTGTTGACGCCCGAAGATGAAGCACAACTGGCTGCACGAATTCGGGAAGGAGACCCTCTGGCGCTCGAAAGGCTGACCAAGGCGAATCTCCGCTTCGTGGTTTCCGTTGCCAAGCAGTACCAAAACCAGGGCTTGAGTCTGGCCGATTTGATTAACGAAGGCAACGTCGGCCTGATCAAGGCCGCTAAGCGTTTTGACGAAACGCGCGGCTTCAAGTTTATTTCTTACGCCGTGTGGTGGATTCGCCAAAGCATCATGCAGGCCATCGTAGAATACAGCCGTCTGGTCAGAATGCCCAACAATAAAGCCGCCGGCTACACGAAAGTGACCCAGGCCATTGCCACCTTCCAGCAGGAATTTGAGCGGGACCCGGAGCCGGAAGAACTGGCCGAAATGCTCAACGTTTCCCTGTCTGACATCGAGCGGGCCCTGAAGGGACGCATGCGCCACCTTTCCTTTGATGCCCCCGTTGCGGGGGAAGACTCGGACATAACGATGCTGGATACCCTTTCTTCCGACGGACAGAGTAATCCGGACGTCAAGATCATGGGAGAATCCTTGTCCAAAGAAATCATGTCCAACCTCAATATGCTGGCGCCACGGGAACGTACGGTACTGGCCTGTTACTTTGGTCTGGACGGTGAAGAACAGCTCAACCTCGAAGAAATCGGGGAGAGGTTTGACCTGACCCGCGAACGCGTACGCCAGATCAAGGAGCGGGCCATCAGGCGGCTGCGCCGCAGCCGTAATAAGCACCTGCTGCGCAGCTACCTTGGGTAAGGAGGCCGTCTAGTCCTTGCGGAAAGCAAGGTTTATTCATCATTCCGCGACGACTACCGAAAAGCCAACTGACTTGATTGCCGTTAGCGGTTCCTCGCGCGAATGCTGCTCAATTGTCAGGTAGTAATCCCCTACCTGCTCAAAACGTGCGCGCTGCAGGAAAGTAATTTCCTGCGTGCAGGTGCCTCCGCTGCAATTTCCTTTCCAGGCACCGAAATCTCCAGCCAGTTGCAAGGAGAGTTGTTGGCTTTGGCGCTTGCCGTTGGGAAATCCGGTGTGGAGCAGGACGTAAAAATTCTGGTAGGCGAAGTCTTCATCGTGTGCTACAGTGAGCACAAAATTGTAGGCTGTTTCTGTTGACGGAATGGCAAAATTAAACCGCGCAGTATCCGCGTACGCCCAACCTGATTCCGGCATTTCCTGAGCATCCGCGTAGATGACGGTTGGCCCACAGGCAGCACAACAGACAGCAAGCGGTAAGAGGAATAAAAATAATCGGTACATCGCTAGTGGTTGAGCCATCAAAGTCATCTACCGGAAGATAACGTCGTTCCGGCAGAAAAATTTATCCCGCTGGTTTTTTTTGATAAATCAAAAAGGCCCACGGTCTTTACCATGGGCCCTTTGTAAGCATTAGCTGAAGTACTCCTTCATCCGTTCGAAGAAGCCTTTATCACCTTTTTCCAATTTGGGTTTGAAGTTATCCATATCCCGCATTTGCTCCAGCAAGGCGGTTTCTTCCTTCGTCAGTGACTTGGGCGTCCAGAGGTTTACGTGGATCAACTGATCACCCGTTCCGTAGGCTTGCAGGGCGGGTAAGCCTTTTCCCCGCAGGCGGAAAATTTTTCCGGATTGGGTTCCTGCGGGTATTTTGATTTTGACTTTTCCGGTGATTGTCGGTACTTCTACAGATGTACCCAGGGCAGCATCCGCAAAGTTCAAATGCAGGTCATAAATGAGCTTCTGCCCGTCCCGTTGCAGGAATTCGTGCGGCTTTTCCTCGATGTTAATCAACAGATCTCCGGCAGGCCCGCCACGGCGGCCGGCGTTCCCCTTGCCGCGCATGCTCAATTGCTGGCCTTCTTCCACACCCGCCGGAATGTTTACCTCAATGGTATCTTCTCCGTAGACGCGGCCTTCGCCCTTACAATTGTTACAGTTTGACTTGATCATTTTCCCCGAGCCCGAACAGGTCGGACAAGTCGTCGTCGTCGCCATCTGCCCCAAAAAGGTAGAACGCACCTGACGCACTACCCCCGCACCACCACAGGTAGTACAGGTAGAAACGCTGCTGGCATCCTTGGCGCCGCTGCCGTCACAAACGTCACAGGTGGTCTGGCGCTTAACCTTAATTCTTTTGGTCACCCCATTGGCAATTTCCTCCAGCGAAAGGGCCACTTTGATGCGCAGGTTTGAGCCCCTTTCTCCGCGTGGCTGGCGGCGGGCACCGCCGCCCCCGAAGAAATCACCACCGCCGCCGCCGAACATGCCGCCGAACTGGTTCATGATGTCCTCCATGGTCATGCCGCCACCACCGAAGCCGCCCGTCTGATCAAAAGCACGGTGTCCCATCTGATCGTACCGCTCCCGTTTCTGCGGGTCACTCAGGACGTCGTAGGCCTCAGCTGCTTCTTTGAATTTTTCTTCAGCCTCCTGGTTGTCCGGGTTCTGATCCGGATGGTACTTCATCGCCAATTTGCGATAAGCCTTTTTCAACTTGTTCTCATCAGCGCCTTTATCAACACCTAGGACTTCGTAATAATCTCTTTTAGCCATGCTAAATTTTGCTAATGTGTTAATTGCTAATGGTTGTTGCGCTGCCCCAAAAACGGTACAGACTCTCTGTTTGCTTCAACGGTCATTAACAATCGCTATTTACCCACCACGACCTTCGCGTGTCGAATAATTTTACTGTTCAGGAAATAACCTTTCTCGACGGTATCCACCACCTTGCCGGCCATCTCCGGATGCGGAATTTCCGTAATCGCTTCGTGCAGGTCCGCATCAAACGTTTCGCCGGTACTCGTCATGGGCTTTAACCCCTGGCCCGCCAGGTTGGCGTACAATTTCTTGACGATCAGGCCTACGCCTCCATCCCATACAGCTTTGGTTGCCTCGTCTTGCTCCGCTTGTTTGGCCGCACGATCCAGGTCATCCAGTACGGGAAGCAGTGCCAGCATTGTCTTCCGGCCGGCTGTTTCCATCAGCTCCAGCTTTTCCCGCTGACTGCGACGCTTGAAATTCTCAAATTCGGCATACAACCGCAGGTGCCGGTCGTCCTTCTGGGCAATCTCGGCTTCTAACCTGGCCACAACATCATCGTCACCAGTTGGCTCCAGATCTTCAAGATGAGCCTCTAATTCCTTTTCCGTCTCATCCGCCAGGGTGTGCTCCTCAGGGGCAGCACCAGCATTCTCCAGCAGTTCGTCATCGACGATCGGTTCGTTAGCTTTCTTCTTGGACATGTTAAATACGTTTTTAAACATCGCGATAAAGCCTGCAAAAGTAAGGCCATGTCAGTTTGCGGGTCATTCTGTCAGGACAAGGCGGCAAAAAATGACAGGGAGACAATAGCCAGGCTATTATCTCCCTTAAGACGTACGTAGGAAAGCGGTTACCAAAGCAACAACTCTCTACCAAACGTTATTCTAAAACAGGGGTTGATTACTTCAACAGAGCCCGGCTGATCACCAGTTTCTGAATCTCGGAAGTACCTTCCCCGATGGTCAGCAATTTACAATCCCGGTAAAACTTCTCTGCCGGATATTCCTTGGTAAAGCCATAGCCCCCAAAGATTTGTACCCCCTCGTTGGCACAGCGTACGGCCACCTCGCTGGCGTATAACTTCGCCATGGCGGAGACCTTGGTTACGGGCAAGTTCTCATCCTTGAGCCTGCCGGCCTCACGGACCAGCAACTCTGCAGCTTCCAGTTCCGTCGCCATCTCAGCTAATTTGAAGCTGATGGCCTGGAAGCGACTAATCGCCTTACCGAATTGCTCGCGTTCTTTACTGTAGGCAAGTGCCGCCTTGAACGCTCCCCGGGCAATACCCAGGCTAAGCGCAGCAATACTGATTCTGCCACCATCGAGTATTTTCATACTCTGGATGAACCCCTCCCCTACCTCACCAAGGATCCGATCCGCCGGTAAGTGGCAATCTTCAAAAATCAATTCTGCCGTTTCACTGGCACGCATTCCCAGCTTGCGCTCTTTCTTTCCACCACGGAACCCCTTATCCCCACGCTCAACGATGAAAGCCGTCATCCCGTGGCTATCGAGTAATTCTCCGGTACGCACAATGACTACGGCAACTTCTCCACTCAGGCCGTGCGTAATGAAGTTCTTTGCTCCATTCAGGATATAACTCCCATCAGGCTGCTTTTCTGCCACCGTACGCATCCGTCCGGCATCAGATCCGGTATTCGGTTCCGTCAGCCCCCAGGCACCAATATGCTCACCGGTAGCCAGTTTGGGGAGGTATTTTGCCTTCTGCTCCTCATTGCCAAACATCAGAATGTGATTCGTGCAAAGGGAGTTATGCGCCGCAACACTCAGGCCGATGGAGCCGCAAACCTGGGAAATTTCATCAATTATTGTGATGTATTCCGCATACCCCATGCCCGTACCTCCGTAGGCTTCCGGCACCAGAACGCCTAGAAATCCGTAGGTACCCATTTCTCTGAAAAGCTCCCGGGGGAAGTGCTCCTGCTCGTCCCACTCCATAAAGTCCGGACGAATCCGGGACTCGGCAAAATCACGTGCCGTTTGCCGGATCATTTCCAACTGTTCAGCATTGGACGTTGTAGAAAGAGTAGAAACCATAACTTGGTGATATTTTAAGGTAAAATGGAAAAAACCGCAAATTTAGTGGTGTTGAGCGGCTAATTTGGTTAGAACGTTACTTATACTAAAGTAGCAAAGCGCCAATTTTGTTGCTTAGCCGCCGTAAGATAGGCAGTCTTGTCTTAGCGCGTACGTTTAGCTCATTTTTTAGGCCGAAAATTGGTCAAATGGAGCAATACGGCAATGCCTCAGGGCGCGGCCGCCGGTGCCGGGTAAAGTTGCGGGGCTGTTGTAGGGTCGACGTTCACGTCGACACCCGTCCCACGGCCTTCAGGCCGCCGACCTTCGGCTTAACCGAGAACCA
>JAUIIF010000701.1 GCA_030431945.1 Bacteroidia bacterium
CCGTTCCAAACCACCAACCAGTGGCACATCTGCGGCGAGAAAACCATTGATGATATTTTCGCAGGTAAACCAGATAACGTCTTGCTGGCTTTCGATGATGTACTCCTGGCGACAGCAGCGTGGGAGCCCAACGTCATCACCCCCGCCCGGAAGGCGTTGGTTTTTTCTAATAAACGGGCGTGGTTGATTGTCCGCCCAATGCGCAAGCTGTTGGACCTGAGTTTTTATACGGACGGCCCGCTGACGGCGCCGGCGCTGCACAAGTCCGGACCGGCCATGAAAGGAAGTAAAAAATTCAGGCACAGCATCCGCCTGCACGGACCGGGAGAGCTTTCGCCCGAGGCCCTGGACCTGCTGAGGCTGGGTTTTAACTACGCAATGCGGTAAGACGGGCTTTTATGGACGGAGGAGTCAACCTTCCGGTAGGTGACTTCGTTGCCAACTAATTAACCCAAGCAATAATTATATGTCTATTCACATCCGTCAGGCTGGCCTTGAAGATATCCGTTCCCTGCACAAATTAGTAGCCGAGCTGGCCAGTCACCTCGGGGAGTCAGATCATCTGACGAGTACCATCGAACAATTTGAACAGGACTTTCGGGACGGTTTTTTCCACGCCATTGTAGCGGATAACGGGACGGAGATCGTCGGCATGGCCCTCTATTGCTTCGTCTATTCCACCTGGAAGGGGCGCATGATTTATCTGGAAGACTTCGTCATCAGCAAACGCCACCGGCGTTTGGGTATTGGTCAGCAACTGTGGGATGCTCTGCTGGAAAAAGGACGGGAACGCCAGTGCACGATACTTAAGTGGCAAGTGGTGGCCGATGATAAACCAGCCATGCGCTTTTACCAAAAACAGGATCCCGTGTTTGAAGACCAGTGGCTGAACGGCAAAGTCATGCTGTAAGGCACCGCCAGAACCAACATGCCGCTCTGTTACCCTTTCCGTAAGTAAACATCTCCGTACGGTGCCGTACAGGTGATGACCCGGCCGCCACCGGCAACTTTACCAATCAGTTGCTGAAAGTCCTGTTCTGCCTTACTTACGGAGGCGTCTACCTCAATGCCCAGATCAGTCCGTACATCTCCGTACTTCGTCGTGAGGTCAACGTCGAGTCCCCGGTCGGCCGGGATGGTGACGTCTACCGCGCCGTAACTACTGTACAGGTCCAGATTGAGTGCAAGCGGGGCACTGGCGAAGACTGCCTGCACCGCGCCGTACCGGGCACGGGCGCTCAGCAAGCCCGCTACGTTAACGGTTTTAATACTACCAAAATTCGTCGAAACGGAGACTTTGACGTTGGCAGGCACGACGACTTTCAGGGTTGCATCGACCAGCAGGCTGGTGGAAGCGCCTTTCTCCTCCAATTGTCCTCCGGAAGCAGGAAGGTAATTGGCTGATGGTCGTTGCTCGTGCAACAGGTTGCCGGAAGGTTTTACCTCCCGCAGGTGCAGTACGTCACCTTCCCGTTCAACGGTAAGCTTGCGGAGTTCCGGCCGTTCCTGGCCGGCAATGGCCACTGAATGACTCACCAGCAGCGCGTCCGTCCCCCCCGTAGTAACAAAAACCGAACTGAACTCCGCGTGTATCCGAACTTCCAGGGCACCTTCCAGGGCGATTTCGCGGGGTGTTTCCTGACTGAGAAGCGTCAAGGAAAAACTTAGCAGGAGCAATGACAAATGGAGCTTCATGATACTGGTGTGACTGGGTTGTAAAGACGTAAATGCACTAGGTAGCCGTTGGTGGCACCTAAAAGGTTACAGCGGGTTACCGTTTTCGCAGGTAAATATTCTGGTATTTTGCCCGCAACGTAATGTCCTTTCCGCCTCCGTTGAGGGTTCCGTCCAGCGGCCGGGTCTCCACCCCGTGATCCTGCGAGCTGTTCCAATTGGCCTTTACCGGAAAGTCGAAGTCCGTGTACATGCTTCCGAATGAGGTGCGCAGGTGAAGATCAGCCCTGGTTGCTGCGGGCAAGGTGACGTCGACGGACTGGTACTCGCTTTCATAATCCAGGCCACTGACGGTGGCCTCAGACGCAAAAACAACCTGAATTTCTCCGTACTTCGACTTCACCATCGGCATGTTCATCATTTCGTTCGCTTCAATACCTCCGTAGAGAGATTCGGCCGTAACCTTCATCTTTCGCGGCACGGTCACCTCAAGGTAGGAGACAACTCTGGTTCCTTTCCAGTCGCCGTAGGTGTCTGCAGGGTCCCGCCGGTGAGACACCTGCAGACTGTGCCTGCCCACTTCTTTTTCCAGCAAATCGTGGTTAGGCTTTCGCTCCAGTATTTTCAACTGGTCACCTTCGCGGATAATTTCGAGATCGCGTAAATCCGGCCGGTCTTTACCGTTTACCTGCAAGACGTGACGGACGGAGATAACGTCCGTATTCGCCGTCGTAATGTAGAGGCCACTCATGTCCGCGTAGCAGTGAACGGCCGTTGCGCCCTGCAGGGGGATTTTCTGTTCGGCATTTTGGCTAAAGGCACAGAGTGAGCTGGCCGCCAGGAGGAGGCTAAGGAGGAATTTCATAATTATCAGCGTTAGTGAGTGGGGGA
>JAUIIF010000049.1 GCA_030431945.1 Bacteroidia bacterium
TCCAGTGCCGCTTCGGCAGTTTCGAGGTCCTGGTGATAATGAGCAGCTAAAAGCGCGTGCTCAAGGTGGAAATTGCTGTGGGTGCCGGCAGGGTAGACGTTCAGGCGTTCCATGATGGAAGCATAGCGTGCCGTTGCTTCGGCGACGTTCCCGGCGGCAAGCTGCTGCAGGTAGCGGTAGTAGTCCATGGTGGCCCGCTGTTGGGCAGGTACTTTTTCGTCGTTTGCCACCCGTTCCATCAGTTCCGTAGGCAGCGTTGCGTAGGGCGCCCCTGCCCGCAAATGGGCGAGGGCCTGCAGGCTGGCCAGGTCGGCAATAGCCGTAGGCCCGTTGCGCAGGAACGTAAGGGTACGCATCCCGTCACTGGCGAACCCGCCGACCCGGGAAGGTAGGATGGTCGCCAGAAAAATGACGCCGGAAAACAGGGCGATAACTATCAGTAAATAATAGCCGAAGGCCGGCGGTGCCAGGAGGAAGCTTGCTCCCCAGGCAATCAGGGCCAGGAGCAGGGAGGCTAGTGGTCCGCCCAGTACGAACCAGGTAAATCGCTGGCGTAGCCGTTCTTTACCTTCCGGGATCATGATGGCAATGCCTCCGGCGAGGTTCAGGCTTGTATTCCATTTGAATTGTATCCGCCCGTCCTGATCGGGCCGCCAGGAAAAAGGGCCGATCGTCAGGCCGTAAAATGAGAAATCCTGCCAGCGGCCGGCAGCGACGTGACCCAGTTCATGGATGCCGACTACCACAAAGTAAAGCAAGGGCAGCAAAAGAATCAGGTAAAAGCCGTAGCCTTCCGGAAGTAGTGCAGGAGCAGCTGCTGGTCGGTCACCCATGACCAGGCGGGCACCGAGGTAGCCCACCAGAACACCTGCTGCCAAAAGGAATAGGAAACTGATCATGTTCTTCATACCGGTAAAGTAAGTGCTGCGTTTCTTAGTCAGCGACTGAAATCGACGAATACCTGCAGTTAGTTCCCGAAAACCTGCTTTGCACCTGCGTGCGCGCCTGGCCCGGAACAGAAAGTGGCGAACCTATTGAACGAAGCACTGCTTTTCACCATTCACACATCTTTACTCGTCATCTACCCTCCTAATACTATGGATCTCCGTTTTATCCCCCAGGAAGAAATCGATAAGCAGCTTTACAATAGTTGTGTCCACTTTGCAACGAATGGTAGTATTTATGGATACGACTGGTTCCTGAACGCTACTGCCCGGGAGTGGGACGTGCTGGTGGAAGTGGAAGACGAGAGCTGGGTAAGTGTAATGCCGCTGCCTGGCGTGAAAAGCTGGTGGGGGCGCCTGAAACTGGAGCAACCCCGGTTGGTACCGGAACTGGCGGTGTACACCGTTCGTTCGCTGAGCCCCAAACGGATTCAGCGTTTCTGGGAGGCCATCCCCGCAGAATACCGCGGAGGGTCCCTTACGGTGGAGCCGGCTTCCGTTCCGGAAGCGCCGGGGCGGTTTACGGTACAGCAAGCCGAGGGGTCAGCCCTGATCCTCAACCAGCCCTACCCTGAAATTATTGGCGATTTCTCACCCGCTTACCACGAAGGATTGATCAAAGCCGAGGCCGCCGGCCTGCGGCCGGCCCCCAGCTTTAAGCCCGAGCGTCTGGCCGATTTCTGGCTGCAGGTAAACGGTGCCTCCGCCGCGAACGAGTGGACTTACCACGCCATGCAACGACTAATGTACCAGGTGTTGCACCGCAGCTGGGGAGGCACGCACGCCATCGTTAATCCGGCAGGGGAACTGCAGGCCATGACCTTCATCGTCTACAGCCACTCCAGAATTTTCCCCCTGTTTACGGTAGAAAGTGCTGCCGGCAGCACGGTAGGCGCGCTTACTTACCTGTGGGATAACCTGCTGAAAACACACGCAGAGAAAAATCTGAAAATCAAGCGCGAGGACATCGGTTTCTAAAGGGAGTACTATCCGGCCGGGAGTGCTTACCGGTTTAGCAGATTCATGGATTAATAATTATCTTGAGTCCTGGCCCCGTAACCTGGAAAACAGGATGCCTGCGTGCAGGGGAAGGTGAGCGCAGTAATCAGGTAAGCGGAGGACGTTTCCCGCAGTATTTTTCACTCCCGCAAGAAACAGCAGGCAAAATGAATGCTTGTCATTCGTAATAAAGCGAAAGGATGAATGCTTAAAAGCGTACCTTCGTCGTATTATTGTAATTTCTACACTATCCCCCCGCGAAGATGAAGATTACCGACCATCAGAATACGAAGATTGTTGCCACCGTCGGCCCCGCCTGTAGCTCCTACGAAGGCCTGAAGAGCCTGATCCTGGCCGGCGTAAATGTTTTTCGCCTCAACTTCAGCCACGGCTCCCATGATGTGCATGGTGGGACCATCGAAAAAATCATCCGCCTCAACGAAGAGTTGAATACCCACGTGAGCATCCTGGCAGATTTGCAAGGGCCGAAGTTGCGCGTGGGCAAGATGGAAGGCGAGGGCCTGCCGGTGGAAGAAGGACAAATCGTCACCTTTACCAATACCGAGTGCATCGGTACCGCCGAGCGCATTTACATGAGCTACCCGCAGTTCGCCCAGGATGTAACGGTAGGGGAGCGCGTGCTGGTCGATGACGGTACGTTGGTTTTCGAAGTCGTAGAAACCAACGGTACGGATACGGTCAGGCTGAAAACCCTCTTCGGAGGCGTCCTGAAATCAAACAAGGGGGTGAACCTGCCCAATACGAAAATCAGCCTGCCCAGCCTTACCGAAAAGGACCTGGAAGACCTGGAGTACATCCTCACCCAGCCGGTGAACTGGATTGCACTCAGCTTCGTGCGCTACGCCAAAGACCTGAAAGACCTGCGCAAGCGGATCGATGCCGTTGGGCACCCCGCTAAGATTATCTCCAAGATCGAAAAGCCGGAAGCTATCGAGAACCTGGACAAAATCATCAAGCACTCCAACGCCATCATGGTCGCCCGGGGCGACCTGGGCATCGAGGTGCCGATGGAGCGCCTGCCCATTATTCAGAAAGAGATCATCCGCAAGTGTATCCAGCGGGCCCGCCCCGTCATCGTGGCAACGCAGATGATGGATTCCATGATCAATAACCCCGGCCCGACCCGCGCAGAAGTAACCGACGTAGCCAACGCCGTGCTGGATGGCACGGACGCCGTTATGCTCTCCGGTGAAACGTCCGTAGGGCGCCACCCTGCACTTGTCGTTAAGGCCATGAATGCCATCATCGCAGAAGCAGAAAAGATTTACGAGATCGGAATCAAACGGCCCAAGGCAAACGAAAAAAGCGGCACTTTCGTCAGTGATGTTGTTTGTTCCGCGGCCTCCTGGGCCGCCCAGAACGTAGGTGCCCGGGGGATTGTAGGAATGACGCGCTCCGGCTACACGGCCTTCAAGCTTTCCAGCTTCCGGCCTAAGTCCAAGATCTACATTTTCAGCGACCTGCGCCACATGCTCGATACCCTGAGCCTCTGCTGGGGCGTCCGCTGTTACCACTACGACAACTTTACGAGCACGGACCAAACGGTGGAAGACGTGGTAAACATCCTGAAGGAAAACGGCCACGTTGTACCGGGTGACATGATCGTCAACACCGGCTCCATGCCCCTGGATAAGCAGCGCCGGACGAATATGATGAAAATAACGATTGTAGAGTAGGGCACTGGTTGCCCCAGCCACATCGATCAGGGAAATTGCCAGCTCGCCCGCCCGAACCCGGAGGACGAGCTGGCTCGCCTCCTTAAGGAACAGGTCGTAAACCACTCCGGCATAGGTATAACCCCGCACTGCTTGTCTGCGTGTGCCCGCCGCACTATTGAAAAGGCGCGGACGCAGGTGCGGAAATAAGGTGCAACGGCAGGGGGAGAGAAGGTATAGGTAAGGGGACAGGTTCGCGCTGGCGCCCCCCTGGTATTTCCGGGCGCACGCCTACTTCTTCTTCATCCGGTACAACGTATCCGCCCACCGTGCGTTGTTAGTAGGTATCCCAATCAAATTCCGTTCGCCCATGCGCAACGCCGTACTCCTTCTCGCGTTTCTGCTTACCCTTTCCCTCCATGCACAACCGGGGGCGGTCACCGAGGCATCGATTAAAAAAGAAACCCGTTTCATCGAAGCCAAGCGGGAAGCCCTGCTCGGGAAGACCGAGAAGGCCATCGGAATGTTTAAGGAGCTGGTGGCAGAAGTGCCGGAAATGGACGCCGCTCAGTTTGAACTCGGTCGCTTACAGTTCGCAGCCGGAGATACCGAAGCGGCCATCGATGCCCTGCGGAAGGCTTATGCCCAACGGCCGAGTGAGGTCTACGCAGCCTTCCTGGCAGAATTGTACCAGGCCAGCGGCCGGCACGGTGAAGGAGCAGACTTATTTGCCGAACTGCTGAAACGCGATCCGGATAATGAAACCTATTACCTGGAGCAGGCTGCTTTTCAGGTGCGCGCCCAGGACATCAAGGGCGCGATTGCGACTTACAACCAATTGGAAAACCGCATCGGCGTTAACCTCGAACTGGCCCGGCACAAGCACGCGCTTTACCTGGGGCAGGGAGACGTGAAACGGGCGGAAAAGGAGCTGACGGCCCTGGTGGAGTCGCGGCCGGAACAACTGCAGTACCAGCACATGCTCGCCGGCTTCTACACCAGCCAGGGAGACGAGGCGAAAGCCCGCCGGGTGTACGAAGAAATTCTCCGTCAGCAACCAGCCGACGTGAAAGCGCAACTGGCGCTGCAGGATGTCAGCCCCGCCAAGCCAACGGCCGGCGGTGATGCCGAGTTGCTGGCCTTACTGGGCCGGACGGACGTAGACATCAACCTGAAAGTAGGGAAGTTGCTGCCGCTGGTCAATCAGTTGGCGCGCACGCAGGATGCAGCGCAGGGACAACGAGCCGTAGCCCTGGCCGCTGAATTGCGGCGTGTCCACCCGGACGAAGCCAAGGCCGCTGCCATCCAGGGAGACATCTTTTTCCACACGGGCCAGTTGGCCAGGGCTGCCGAAGCCTATGCCGCCACCCTGGAACTCGATGATTCCGTCTACCCGGTCTGGGAACAACTGCTGGGTACGTTGTACCTCGACAACCAGACGGTAAAACTCCGCCAGTACGCCGAAGAAGCGCTGGAGGTGTACCCCAACCGCCCCGCCGTCTACGTGCACTACGCCCTGGGGGAAGCCCTGCGCGCTGATTTTGAAGAGGCAGGTTCGCTGCTGGACCAGGCCCGCATCATGGTAAGCAGCCAGCCCGATGCCCTGGCGGCCTTAAGCGAATTCAACACCGCCATCAGTGCGCTCAAAGAAGGAAGTAACACCACAGCTGTTAACCCTGCCAAACTTCCGGGTGGCCCCGCTGGCCCGCTGGCCTTCCTGCTGGCGAATATGGACAATGCGGCGGCATTACTCGCGTACGATACCCCCGAAAATACCAATGCGCTCTTCCTGGAGTTCCTGGGTGATGCCCACGCAGAAAACGGCGACAAAGCTGCGGCGGCGGCGGCGTACGCCCGCGCCAAAGCCGCCGGTAGTAAATCCTCCACCCTGCGCAGCAAATCGGCTAAGGTGCAATAATAGATGCTCCTGACGGGCATCATCGCTGCAGCAGCCGATCTGCTTCAGCACCATAAACTCTCTTTGCACCCGCGTCCGCGCCCTCTAAATTAATGTTGCTATGCGTCTGTTATTTATCCTCGCCTTATCTGCTCTCTTCCTCGCTGCTGCCTGCAACAAAAAGGTTGTCGGGGGGGCGGACGGTGCGGACGGGGTTACCCGGGCCAGCAAGGCCGCTCAGGTAGTCAAAGGGCTGGAGGCAAATCGCTTCGAGACAGAGTACCTGGAAGGCCGGGCCAACGTCAAGCTGGAAAGCCGCGACCTGAACATCGGGGGAACCGCCACTATTCGGTTGGAAAAAGATAAGGCGATCTGGATGAGTGTCAAAAAATTCGGCTTCGAAGGTGCCCGTGCCCTGATCCGGCCGGATTCTTTCTTCGTACTCAATCGCCTGAACGGTGACTACACCGCTGAACCCCTCAGCTATCTTGAGCAGAAGTACAAAATTCCGGCGCGTTTTGACCTTCTGCAGGAAATCGTTCTGGGAAACGCCGTCTTCTTTTCCCGCGACCTGCAACTCGCTACGGAAGGGGAAACCTACACGCTGACCGGGCAAGACCGCCGCTTTGCCACCCAGCACGTGGTGGATGGCCGGGGGTTCAAGCTGCTGGAAATGCAACTGAAAGAGTTGGCACAAAACCGCACCCTGGCCATCAGTAATGCTGACTTCCGACCGGCGGAAACCAAGGAAAATGATCCTGACTTTGCCCACCAACGCACCGTCAATATTGACGCAGAAGCTACTGGTCCGGCCAAACTGGAACTCACCTTTACCCGGCTTTCTTTTGCCGGGCCGCTTTCCATGCCCTTCAATCGGCGGTAAGCAGCTGGGGCGGATGGAAGTTGGGGTCCGCAACGGACGAACCTGCCCAACTACCACCCGCCCGGAAAGATGCCGTGGATTACACCCCTTGAGCCAGACCGGCTACTAGTTCTTATCCTCGTTATAGAAGGTATCCTTGTCCTTGACGATCACCTTATCCCCGCCCTTAAGCTTGCGGCTTAAGGCGGTGTAGGGGCCGGCAACAACCTGCTCACCGCCGGAGAGGCCGGTCTTAATGGCAATAACGTTGGCATCTTGCACGCCCGTGGTAACGGTGGTCTGCATGACGGTGTCGCCACTGACGACGAAAACGACCTCCTCCAGGTTATCCGTACCGACAATATCTTCATCATCCGTCTTTTTCTCACGGGTAGTCACGGCCTCGATCGGGATACTGATGACGCCTTCTTCAGACTTGGTAAGAATGTCCACGCTGGCGGACATGCCGGGCCGGAACGGATAAATGTTACCGGCAGCGACCAAGTCGGCGTAGCTCTCAGGGTTGATACTGATCCGGACTTCAAAATTGGTCACCTGGTCACTGTTCAGGACGTTGTCGGCGAGCCCCGCAGTAGTGCTGGAGTTGGCAATCTGGGTAACGTTGCCCGTGAATTTACGGTTCAGGTAGGCATCCACTTCTACTTCCACACGGTCCCCGATTTTTACGGTCGGGACGTCGTTTTCACTGACTTCCACCCGTACTTCCATGGCGTTGAGGTTCGCAATACGCATCAGTTCCGTACCCGTCATCTGGATGGTACCGACCACGCGTTCTCCCTGTTCTACGTTGAGCAAGGAGACAACACCGCCCATCGGTGCGTAGATGGTCGTCCGGCGCAGGCTGGTCCGCAACTCACTCAGGGTCGCCTCGGATGACTGGACGCCGAACTCGGCCGCCCGCGCGCTTTCGCGCGCGCCTCTGATGTTGGATTCGGCGGCCTTCAGATTGGCCTCCAGCACCCGCAGGTTAGCTTCGCTGGCTTCGAGGTCGGCCTGGCTGACGACGCCGTCGGCCGCCAGGCTTTTGTTGCGGTTATAGATGACCCGGGCGTTCTCAATCTGGGCCTCGATCTGCGCTTGCTGCGCTTCCAGGCCGTTGATGTTGGCCCGGGCGTTCGCCAGCTGGGCTTTGCTGCTGTTCACACCGGCTACGCCGCGGGCGACCTGGCTCTGGTAGGCGTCTGCGTCAATTTTGGCCAGCAGCTGATTGGGGACAACACTGTCACCTTCCTCCACGTAGAGTTCAACGACCTCTCCGGAAACATCCGAGCTGATCTTGACTTCCGTCTGGGGGAAAATCTTCCCGCTGGCGGATACGACTTCCTGGATGGTCCGGGCTTTAGCTTCGGTCGTGAAGATACTGGTGCCGGATTCTTTACGTCCGCCCAGGACGACTGCGGCGATGATGCCGAGAACGATGAGGGCGATGATGACGAGGATTATTTTACGTGCCATAGCGGAGGATTACCAATGGGTGATTGCGAAAGATTGATTTCGGTTAACGAGTGAGTTAGTAGGGCGGGTGCGCAGGTGCAGGAAATGGTTGGTGGGGCAGGGCCGGCCGGCACCGTGTGGTGCCTGCCGACCCGGCCATTGGTTAGTTGAGCGTAAAGCCCTGGCCGAGGTAAAAGCGGATGACCTGGCGGTTGAAGATCAGTTGGTATTTACTGCGGGTAAATTCTGTTTTTGCCTGGTCCAGCCGGTTGGTGGCCGTAACGAGGTCGAGACTGTTGGCGGAGCCGGCCCGGTAGCTGCGTTGGGCGTTGTCGTAGGCTGCCTGGGCGGCTTCCCGACTAGCTTCAGCCGCCCGGTAGCTCTGTTGCGCACCCCGCAGGTTGGTCAGGGCCAGCTGGACATCGTTGCGCAGCTGATTGTCGGCCTGCTCTATGTCCAGCTCAGCGTTCAGTTGCTGCACTTTGGCGCGTTGCACATTCAGTTGGTTGCGTCCCTGGCTGTAGATGGGGACGTTGAGCGACATGCCGACGGACTGCCCGAAGTTCCGGTTAAGCTGGTCAAAATAACCGATCTTGGGAAAGGCCGGCGAGCCGGTCGTCGTTTGGGTGGAAAGGGTAGCCGGTTCCCCGTTCAGGAGAACGGGTACGGCCGGCCCCTGTACGACCATCACGTTCGTCAGGTCAGGGTCCGAAAAGTCTTTTGATACCGTAGAAAAGTTCGTGCTCAGGCTACCGAACAGGCTGACGGTAGGGCGCAGTCCCGCTTTGGCCACCTCGATACCGAGTTGGGCGGATTCTTTGCGCAGCTCTGCTGCCAGCACGGTGGGCTGGGTGTTGCGGGCGGCGGTGTAGACCTCGTTGAGGTTGTAGTTTTCGAACAGCTGGGCCTCCGTCGGGTTGAGCTCGGGGGTGGCAACGGTGAATTCCTCGGCAAAGTCGATCTCCAGCAGGATCTGCAGGCCCAGTGTGGCCATCTCCAGCTGGTTTTCGAGGTCGACAATAATCTGTTGGTTGGCCGCCTGCTGTGCCTGAAGATCAAACCGCTGTGCGGGGGGGAGGGCGCCCGCGCGGATCAGGGCATCCGTATTGTTCAGTTGCTCGGTGGTCAGCTGTAACTGCGCCCGTGAGTTATTCAGTTGCTCCTTCAGCAAAACGATGGTCAGGTAACTGTTGGCCACCTGCAGGCCGATGTTGTTGCTGGTAACCCTGGCGTCCATCTCCGCTGCCGCCAGGTCGACTTCTGCCTGGGCCAGGTTGTTCTTGATCAGGCCACCGTTAAACAGGGTGACGCCGGCGTTAAGCTGGTAACCCTGAAAGCCGATGGTTTGCTGCTCGAAGGCGTTGGTCGTCGGGTCAATCGTACGACCGAGCTGGGCACCGACGTTGGTCGAGCCGCTGGCGGTCGGTAAGCGACCGTTACGCGCCTGCTGGAGGTTCAGCCGGGCAATTTCTGTAAAGTTGTCCAGCCGCTTTACCTGCAGGTTATTGCTGATGGCGTGGGTGACGGCCTTCTCCAGCGTCCAGGGGGAACTGCTCTGGGCAGAAATTCCAGCGGATAGGAAACAGGCGAGGAGTAATAAGTAAACTTGGCGCATGGATGGTCTTTGACTACGGAGGGCAAAGCTACCAATTGCGGCTAGGTTGGGAAGTTTAATCTATGAATGAATCAGGATTGTAGACGAAAGTATGGGTCTGTCAGCTAATTCGGAGGGTAATGCTTCTGGTTACGGTGCCTGCCAGGCAGTGGAAGTAGGCCCACCAACCGCAAAACGGCTCTTTGCCGGCTTGGCCTGCACCTGCGGCCGCGCCCGAAAAAATCTTCGCTTAGCTACAAAGCTATCCGGAAACTTTCTCCCGTTCAGGTAGCTTTAAAAGGTGGTAAATACCAACGGCATGAAGTACTCCATGAACTGGCTGCAAGAGCAACTGCAGAGGAAGCAGAAAATGAAATACCTCTACTTCTGGGGGCACCGCCTCCGCGGGGACGGGGTGATTACTTCCAGCTGCCTTAGCCAGTGGTACCCCCGGGGCTTCCGGCACGAAGGACAATATTACCCCACGGCCGAACACTGGATGATGGCGGAAAAGGCCCGCTTATTTAACGATGAGGAAATGCTGGCAAAGATCCTGGCGTCCGCTACGCCGGCAGCCGCCAAAAAAATGGGCCGGCAGGTACGGAACTTTGACGGTGATGTATGGGCGTCCCGGATGACCAGCATCGTCGCCAAGGGGTCCTACTTTAAGTTTAAGGAACACCCTGACTTGCGGGCATTTCTGCTGGCCACGGGAAATAAGGTACTGGTAGAGGCCAGCCCTTTTGACCGGATCTGGGGCATCGGTATGGCCAAGGCCGCCGCCGAGCAGGTCGGCCCCGCAGAATGGAAAGGAGAAAACTGGCTTGGTTGGTGCCTGATGGAGGCGCGGGACGTACTGCGCGGGGAATAGAACCAAAAGCCACCGGCAGCCCTTAGTCCGTATTGCTGTTCATTTGCTTGGTGCCGACCAAGCGGTCGTACCGGCCACCAATGGGCCGCCAGTAGATCAGGGCGAGGTAGTCGTTTTCCGTCTCGTCAAAACTGCCTTCCGTTATATCGTAGGTGAAGCGATCTGCCGGCCGGGGGGTGGTACTGTTGGCCGGGTTTTGCTCGACTACGTAGTGGTAGTTATAGAAGCCCTGCTTGAGTAAGGCCCGGCCGACGTAGGCACCGATCAGGTCATTCCAGACCATTCTGAACTCGGGCTTCAGTTGGTTTTCAGTAAAGCCTCCGAAAAGGTAGACGTCCCGGTCAAGGGGGGTGCCCGTGGAAAGTACGAAGGTCATTTCGATGTATTCCCCGTTGTAATCAAAGTTGAACCGGCCGAAGTCTTCGTTGATTTGAATACTGTCCGCCAGGTTAATGCCGATCTGATCAAAACGGTCGTTGATGTAATCGCCGTTAAAGTCGAAATAACCAATGTAGGTGCCATTGTCACGGGGGCGGTCAGCCTCCATCATCATGGCGTAGTAGTCGCCTTCGTTGGTGATGCTGGCCATCTCCGTACGCGGGCTGCGAATGGAACGAATATCAAGGTTGCGGTATTCGTTCCCGCCGCGGAAGCTGACCTTGCCCTGGTAGTCGAAACGGACGGCTTCGCGTTCCAGCATGTTGGGGATGATGCCCGACACAGCATTGTCCCACCGGTTGTTCTGGATCACGGTTGCCCGCAGCTCGCGCATGGGCGCCCGTACCGTCAGTTGTTTGGTGTTGACCGTAAGGTCAATTTCCTGGTGGGTATGAATCTTATCGATCTGCGCCGGGCGCATTACCCGCCCGCTCACGCCGGCCAGTTTTTCCTGCACCATGAAGCGGCGGGTAATGACCGGAATGGTTTCATCTTCTTCATCGTACACCACCAGCAGGTAGTTGCCGCTGGCGTTGATCTCCATATTGCGGTTGGGAAACACCAACTCGTAATGGACGTATTCTTTCAGGGTGCGCAGGCTGAAGTCATAATCCTCGAGGTAATCGATGGAATACCCTTTGTTATACTCCAGCGGGCTAAGCCCGGAGGGCTGCCAGTCCTGGTCGCAGTGAATGTACTTATAGGAATAGCGGCGAACTTCATCCGTCAGGTCGTCAAAGGAAAGTTGCAGGCGGTCGCTGCCGTTCAGTTCGATCAATGGATAACTGTGGGGCACGCCGTTCAGGTGAAACCTTACCGTCTTGATGTAATCGACGTACGTATTGTCAATAAACTTCAGGTTCTCATCCTGGGCCGTGAGCAGGGAGGGAACACCAGTACTTAAAAGAAATACCCACAGGAGGGGAAGCAGAGAGAACGTAGTCCTTTTGTACCTGGGGGCGCGCACGCGGGTGCAAGACAAGGTTTCAACGGAGCAATGAGTCATGAAAATTTGATTTCCTGGCGGCACGGTTGGCCGCGGTAATGGTAAAGTAACGCTGTGACCGAGGTCCGGCTTATTCTTTGCGGAATTTTCACGTTTCCTTAAATGCCCCCAGCCGGCTCACAAAAGGATTGTCCCGCAGGTAAAAGCGCCAGGGCTTGTTTACCCAGGGCGCTCCGGCGTAGTCAATGCCGATGCGGGGCGTGGCTGTAATGGCAGACGAATCCACGGGTGGTCCGGTCACTTCCAGCCGGATTTTTCCAGCCGGATCGAGGAGATTGCTGCCGTTGAGCGACCGGTCAATGCCCAGGGCTTTGGTAAGAACTCCGGGCCCGCTGGTCAGTCTGGGGTGAAGCGTATTTATTTTGCGGCGGGCCATGATGAATTCCGTACCCCGGCTGGGTTCCCCCGCCCGGATCAGGACGGCGTGGGGGGTGCCGGCCGGCCCCGTTACCACGTTCATCATCTCGTGGATGCCGTAGCAAAGGTAAACGTACGCAGTGCCCGGTGCGTGGAAAAAGACTTCGGTGCGCGGGGTGCGCTTATTCCCGTAAGCGTGGCTGGCCCGGTCTTCCGGAGCCCGGTAAGCTTCCGTTTCGGTGATGCGCACGGCCGTCTCCACGCCCTCCTGTACCGTAATCAGCTCCGTGCCGATCAGTTGGCGGGCAATGGTTACGGGGTCGGCACCGGCAAGAAGTTCGGGGAGTAGTAAAGAAATAATGCGGAGGATTTGGGCGTGAACGCCTGAATTGAAGTTGGTGGCGGTAATTTCCCGGCGTGGGCTATCCTGGCGTTAATCCACCAGGGCGCCGTACACGACCACCCGGAATTTTTTGACGATTTCGCCGTACTGCGGGATGGGGTGTACGTTGGTGTACAGCAGCATTACCAGGTCTTCCTGCGGGTCAATGGTGTATTCCGAGAGGTACATGCCTCCCCACGTGAAGGCGCCGGGAGAGGCAGGGCCGGCGTACGCACTTTGGGGGGTAATGAGCTGAAAACCGAGGCCGAACTTGTCTTTGCGGTCCCATACTTCAGCACTGCCAATCTGGTTACGGAGCATCAGGTCCACCGTCTTGGGGGCCAGGAAACGGTGGTTGCCGTAGGTGCCCCGTTGCAACATCATCTGGCAGAAGCGGGCGTAGTCGTCAATGGTGCCGACGGAGCCGGCACCGCCGGAGAAGTAAGTCTGCGCCCCGCGCACGGCAAAATCGCGGTAGGTTTCGTTTTCGTGCAGGGTCAGCGGCCCCCGCTCGGAAAGTTTGGAGTAGAGCTTAACCAGTCGGGCCTGCTTGGCCGCCGGGAGGTAAAAATAGCTGTCCTTCATCCCGAGCGGCTGCCACAGGTGGTTCGTCAGGTATTCCTCCAGCGTTTCGCCGCTGACGACTTCCAGCAGACGCCCCGCCACGTCGATGCCCAACCCGTAGGTAAAGCCTTCACCGGGGTGGTGCAGCAGCGGGCGCCTGGCGATCCGGTCCGCGATGTCTTGTAAGGTGTCAGCTTCGAGACTGGCAAAAAAAGGAACTTTCAGTGCTTCCGGCTCGACGGGCAGGCCGTACCCGATGCCCGAACTGTGACTCAGTAGCTGGCGGATGGTGATGGCGCTTTTTGCCGGTTCGGTGGTGTATTCGCCACGTTCTTCGTCCACACTTTTAAATACACGCATACTGGCGAAAGCCGGCAGGTACTTACTCAAGGGATCATCCAGTAGAAACCGGCCTTTCTCGTACTCCATCATGAGGCAAACCGTCACCATGGCCTTTGTCTGGCTGGCAATGCGGTAAATGTCATCCGCCCGGGCAGGCTTTTTTCCTTCCAGGTCTGAGAACCCGTAGGTGTTACGGTGCACTACTTTTCCGTGCCGCAGCACCAGGGTCTGGGCATTGGGGATGACGCCCTCGTCGATGAAGCCCTGCACCAGGTCATCTATCCGCGTCAGGCGTTCGGCGTCAAAACCGAGCGTGGCGGGGAGCGCGGAGGCCATTTCTTGGGCGCGGCCGCCGGTGCAAAGGAGGAGGAGTAAGGCAAAGATCGGGAAGCGCATAGATCGGAGTAAACGTTGAAGAACAGTAGCGGATAGATACGTGTAAATATAGCGCAACGGTAGTGGACCCGCAGTGGCCTGAACCTTCCGCCGGATGTGGCTTGGCCCTGCCTGAT